>JAKAUD010000118.1 GCA_021827885.1 Thermoplasmata archaeon
TTCCTATTAATAAATTATCTCGTTTTCAATTTCACAGAGGGAACCATAAAGGCTTAACATCCAATAGATCCGCGAGAATATAACCAGCCAAGAAAATCTCTTTTGGAAATAGATTTTGCACGTTCGTGCCTTCCATCTGGGAACGGGCATTTTCCTTTTGGAAGGATACCTTAAGAGCTGGAAAAACGAGCAAAAAAAGTGGAGGTATAAGTAATTCCGCATGCTTCACCTGATGCTTATTTGAATCAGGAATGCAAGTGCAACATTTTGATCATGCCAATAGAAAGAAATGGCATTATCGTATCAATGCAAACGCACAAAAAATATCAATAAAAATCAAAAAAATGGGTATAAACGAGTTCTTCAACTCATGTGGGAACAATTCTCACTACGTTGCTTCCCCTTACGACTACCATTCCTAGTTTCTTAATGGCGGTATCTGAATTTTCCTCGACATCGTCCATTACCATATTCATGTATTCATCGTAACCTGTCAATACGCCCTGAAGTGTTCTGTTGTCTTTCAATAGCAGTATGACCTTCTTGTTCAGGCTTTCCTCAAGCAGTTTCATTGGCATTATCATTTTTTTCACCTAATTATATTCTTCTCCATCCACGTTTTCTTCTCTGCTCATTATGACTTGAATGAGGCCCTTTAAAACCTCTTTCACATCATCGAGCTCTCTTCTCATGTTGCTTAATTCCGTTGTCAATTTTTTAAATTCGACTACATCGTTATTTTCTGTTTTCAATTTTCCCACCAAAATTAATCATTTCTCCATAATCACTTGCGATTTTTCTCTGTTCGGTCCTCTCACAGTTATCGCAGTACAAGGTCCCGTTTTTGATCAACAGAAATTCACGGCATCTCGTGCATCTTGCCTTGACTACTCCCAGATTTCTGCCCATCAGTCCCAGTTCAAAATTCTGTCCGATCCTGAGAACACTCGCCCGGATATAATCACCCGTTCTTATGTTTGGTATTTCAGATTGTCTTCCTCTGTCACCTTGTCCAAACCTGATATAGCCTTCTGCAGTATATGGCGTAGTACCTATTTTTTGATCCTCATACCCTCCAATTTTTACGATAGCCTGCCGTTGATCAACCTTGATAACCTGTCCATAGCATATATCGCCAATCTTTGGTTTCAGCCTGATTTTTTCAGTTTTAACGTATACAATCATCCTGCTGTCGTCTTTCATCATCTTTCCAAAGGCTAGCGATCTGACATAACCGTTTATTTCAACTGTATTAACGCCTGGAACATATTCCTCTGCAGATGAAAGAACTTCACCGGGGAAAACCATTCTGTCTTTTTCCTGATCCATATTTAACCAACTTAATCCCAATTTAATATTAGTATAATGAAGCTAAATCATAATTTACCTATTAATATTTTTGAATCAGTTTTCATCTGCATCATCGGACATGAGGTATTGATGCATTTTCGAAATTGTGGATAAAGTGATTCCGGCCAAAAAGAAAATAGTTATTGGAAGTTTGTAATCACACTCTGTGATAATGGACGAAGCATTCTTTGGCTTTGCTAGAACCGGTAAATTTAACGATAAGAATTATCCTTTCTTCCTCAACTGGAATGAAGATCTCTCAGCAGGGAAAATATTCTCTGTTTTGGGGGAAGAAATGAAGGAAAAATTAAAAGTCAAATCTGGTAAACAGGAAATAAAAATAAGCCAATCAGACAATATTATCATGGTAGAAGAGGCAGATTTGCTTATTCAAAGGCCCAAATTATTCGTCGATGCGATTATGGAAATAAACCGTCAAAATAAATTCAGGCGTTTAATTTACACGCCATTAATTGGAGATCCCTATCTCTTTCCGATCCTTGCTTTATTGGGTGTCTCTATTCAGGATAATTTCATTTCGGATATGGATGGAATCGAGAAAATTGCATATAGAACATTGGGAAGAATGAAAACTGAGAGAGATTCCAGGGAAGAAAATTCAAGATTTCTCCTCAATATTTCTGAGGACATACAAAACTCAATAAGAAATTCCACGCTGTTCGATATAGTGGAAAAATTCAGCATTTCGTCGAAAGCGGTTGAAATCTTCCGCATCCTGCTAAACGATTATCAAAGTGATCTGGAGGAGGTATTCCCAAGAAGAACCCAGAAAATCATGGCGTCATCCAACCTTTCCCTTCTGAGGCCGGATATTACAAGATTCCAGGATTATATGAAAAATTCATATGAGAAGCCAGATGCCAGAACCATTTGCCTCTTCCTGCCCTGTTCTGCAAGAAAACCGTACTCAGAGTCCAAATCCCATAAGCGCATATTTGAGGCAATTGGGGACTTGAGAGATTATATCCACGAAGTCATATTAACGTCACCAATAGGAATCGTGCCGAGGGAACTCGAAGAGACATATCCGGCTGCCTTTTACGATATTCCCGTCACAGGGCGTTGGTCAGGGGAGGAGCAGGCAATGCTGTCAGGCATTCTGAAAGGGTATCTAAATCGAAACAGATACGAGAAGTCCATTGCATTTCTTACAGAAGATTATATGTTTGCAGCGGAATATCTGCCAGAGGGTACTGAAATTATTGAATGGAATAAGAAAAATGACAGCTCTTACAGCGAATTGAGGAACAGGATCGCGCAATATGTAACCGAAGCCATGCCGACTAGAGCAAGGGAAGGCATGAGGGAAAAATTCAACGCAATAATCGATTACCAGTTTGGAAAATGGCTTTTGCCATATACATCGAAAGGAAAAATAATACGGAATTACAACCAGTTCATGCTTGTAATCGATGGAAAACCTTCACTGATTTACCAGCAGGAAAAGGGGAAGATGGCAATAAACAGGAATTTTACGGCACCTTTCATTGAAAATGGCAAATTCCTGGTTGAAATAGATGATTTCAAGCCAACAGCAAACATTTACGCAGTTGGAATACTGTCAGCCACCCCTGAAATTAGAACTGAAGACGAGATTGTTCTGCACCATGCCGGCCAAGCGAAAGGTGTTGGGACGGCAAAAATGCCTGTATCTGCAATGGTGAATCTCAGTAAAGGTGTGGCAATAAAAGTCAGAAATTGATGTCTTCTGAAACAACCTGACGAAATTTTCTGATAAAACATTTATTAATAAGTTAAAGCTATTACAATTGATAATAATGTCGGAGATATCGCCAAAGGCTGTGGCAATAATTGTAGCTGCTATTATAATAGCCTCTTCATCATTCTTCATATTTCATGTCTCATATTCCACAGAGATACCAAACCTAAAGTTGCCAAAATTACATCCACCGCAAATTTTTGCACAGGAGAGCAAGTTGTTCGCTGGTTCCCTGTTGGGAACATCATTTTCATTTGTATCCAATGCAACATTTACCCTCGAAGGATATCTGTACTCGAATGCCAATTCGGGACACACTCCATTGGGGAATCGGAAAGCATACGTTTATGTATTTCCGTGGGTCGATGAGGTAACAACCAACAGCAACGGGTTCTATTCTGTAACCATGCTCCATTACGGATCATATACCGTTGGATATACCGTTCAGAATTATTCCGAGCCAACTGCATCATTCTCGATAATTCAGGGAAATTCTATTTGGCAGAACATAACACTTTCTCCTGCGAATTTTTATAAGACAACAGGCAAGACGGTGGCAACAAATGGATCCACAATTTCCAATGTTCTTATTATATTTCATGCATTCTTTGGGAATTACACAACCACATCCGAGATCAACGGTTTCTTTTCTACTAACCTGCCGAACGCCATGTATATATCAATAACATTGAAGGGAGGTTACCATAAATTTCCCAAACCATTATTCTTTAATGTAAGTGGAAATAGCAAATCCCTCACATTAACGATGAATAAGACGAACCAGATTATATATTTCAACGTGAGCGGGTATATTTTTAACAAGCTTGGAAAGCCTGTTAATGGGGCTTCTGTAAGTGATATTTACCTTGGAAATGGAACCACTGTCCCCAAGACAGTTGCGAACGCTACATCAATTCTCAACGGATCATATGTAATCAGTGTGCCTGCAGGATATAATATCATATATGCCGGCGGAGCACCATATTTAATAAGTGTAGTTCCAGATGCCATTTCTGGTTTGTCATCACCATCGCAGATATTTTCTAATATTGCATTTACCCCACACATTTTTGTGAACACCACATTATACAATGAAAATGCAACTCTTGTGGCCAAAGATCCTTTTTCACCGACGGGAACAGGCAAAAATGGCACAGCTGCTGTACCGACATATGGCATAGGGCAGGTTAACAGATTCCTCAGAGGCAATTATTCAGCAGTCAATTATGGCATTGGTGTTCCACTTTCCACTCCATCGATAATAGATTTACTTATACAGAACACAAACGAATCACATTCTCCTTTAATTGATTATCCAGTTCTTGTATTGTCAAATATTACCGGCACTAATTATTTTGTCACAGTTTTTACAAATAGTTCAGGCTTTGCGAAAGTTCCGGTATTTTACCAGGGCACCTATAAAATTGTGATCTTTATTCCCGGTTTTAATTCGGGCAACATCACCGTTAATCCAGGACATGTTGATCACGTAAGCTTTTTACCATTAAATGGACAATTCTTCACTGTCTCAGGGTACGTGCACAATAAAATTGATAATCTGCCATTATCCTCCTATACAATATTTAATAATTTATCAGGCGTTTTCCCGGTTAATTTTAGTTATTATGCTGGAAATTCTGCTGGATTTTATAGCTTTGAAGTATTCTATGATACACATTTTCCTTTTCTAACTACCAAGAATGTAAGCGAGCAATTTATTATCCAGGTTAAATACGCAGGCTTTTCTTCAAATTCATTAACTATAGACATGACGAAGGCTGGAAACTTAACCAACAATAATATTTCGCTCTCACCCGTTATTACTATTGGCAATATTGTAAATGGTCAATCCATAAGGATGTGGAATAATGTAACAAGTGGCGTTCCAGGCATAAATCACATAAATGTGACAGAAAACCTGACAAATAGCTATACTGACAAAATTTCCATCACGCATAATTCAATCACCGCTCCATTTCTTTTAAATATCACAGTTAATTCCAGCACTATAAACGTTCCAGATCTCCCATTGGATATATATTTGGGGGTTAATGGAGTGGTATACAATGCAACGGTAATTTCGAATGCAAGCGGGGTGATTCAGATGGATCTATTTTATTCTGGATTATATTATCTGCAGTTCTTTGGAATAACATATGAAACGCCTAACCACAGTTATTCCTTTTCAAACACAGTTCATAATCAGGTTGTTTATATTAATCAAAGGCAGCACAGAACTGTAACAATAAAACTTGAAAATTTATTTGCCCTTAGCCATCCAACGGCACCGGAAAATATAAGTGTAGCAGACAATGCACCGGTAATTTCAAATTCAAATCTTCCGGTTCCAATAACTTCAGGATTCAACAATCCATCGTTTGGAACGGAATTCAATTATACCCTCTCGCAGGGCAATTATTATTTCATCTATGCAGCAACGGGCTTTGTTAAGAAAGCTTTCTATTTCTTTAATAATGTCTCGTCTTTGGTTTCAAGCGATTCAATAAACGTACAGGGTTATGGCATCGTTTTCCAAACCTCAACACCTTTAGCTTATGAACTCTGGGTAAATTCATCCTATAAATCAAGCACTAATTACAATATTAATATTGAAAATTCCATAATTCCAACAGGTTTCCATTCATTGAATATTAGCATTATTGATCCGTTTTTGAGCTATGGCATATATGTTAACGTGTCTAGAGGAAGCCCTTCGCCCATTTTCTTCTGGAATTTCACATCCGCAGATCCTGTTGAATATGTGTGGTATAATTTATCTTCAAATGTCACTCGTGATATTGTGACTCAGGAAACGGAAAAGGGGTCAACTATATACTTCACCAATACAACATTTAAGGCTGCGGCAGGTTACATTTATAAATTTGCTTTTAACATCTCACAACCAAATATTGAATACAATTTGAGCAAGGGAACTGAAGTTCTTTTTGTTCAACTCAATGCTGGGTACATATT
This sequence comes from Thermoplasmata archaeon, assembly GCA_021827885.1. The sequence goes on from JAKAUD010000118.1 coordinate 6,065, forward strand.
ACCATCGAAGGCCAATAATCTACCTATAGATCCACTTTTTTATTCTGGCACAACAATAACAATTTCTGTGAGCACTCCTGTATCATCATCCACCCTAACGCTTAACGAATTACCGCTTACTCTCACTTTATGGATGTATGCCACTCAAATAAACCACCAGCACAAGGGTGAATGAAAATGAAAGAAAATGAAAGAACAGAAGATAACAATAAGGATTCGGATGTCATTGATTTTGGCGCAGGAAAGAAACCTGAAAAAACCAGACAGCAGGGGGTACCAACGAAGAAGAAACAGAAAACCTTCGAGAATGAAAAAATTCACACCGAAAGCATCCCTGAGGAAGTCAAGGTTGATAATTCTCATTATCAGAGAGAAGAGATTAATAAAGACATTAAGCAAAATGGACCAGCGGGACTAAGCCTTTCCCAAAAACCATTTGCGCCAATCGAACTGGCTCCACAGAAAAAGAAAAGATCATGGTGGGGGGGAGGCAAGCATACCAGATCTTCTGAGACAAGAACAGTTGTTGAGATCAAGACCCTTGGAGATATTCCTCCTATTGTAGAGGTAAGGAAGATCATTGGTAATGGTGACAAAAACGAGGGGACGATAAGGGGATTTAATCTGGCAAAGAATGATGTCTCAAGATCATTTGGCATAGCACAAAAGGCCGGAGAAAGTAATAGAAAGTTCCTCATAAGGATTCTAAGGGAAGTAGGTTTGGACATTCCCGAAGAGGCTAACGTTGATAACACTGCTCTCAAGAATGCTATGAGAAACTCGCACACAGGTTCGGAATCAAACAAAATAGACGCATTAAAAAAACTGGCATTCTTCTATATGGATTATTATGAAAGGGCAAAGTTCTCAAATGAAGTTTATTCGACTGGCGATGACATACTTGATAGATTAATGGATCTTTACAACTATCTCGATGTTGCAAAGTTGTATTATCCAACACACGAACCGGTGAGGAGGTAAAGAGGAATTGAGCGGTCTATCCTCAGGAGCGTTGAGTCCTTCGCTTATCATTCCGGAACTGGAGGCAAACCCGTTCATTCTCCTTGCCTTTGCAATACCTCTAATAATTATTATAGGGGCATCAATCGCAATGAGTTTGGGGAAAGGAAGGGCAAAAATCGACTCACCGCCAACGCTCGAACAAAGCAAGGAACAATTCAAGGTTCCCGCAAGTCCATTCAACAGGGAGATGAAATACGTGGAAGATGATGATATTAATCACTTTTTTAAAGCAATTGAGACAGACATGGGAAAGATTCAGGATGTCACAAAAAAGTACGAACGGCTGGTTAAGATATACAAAAAACTCGACATGAGGACAAAGTCCTTTTCAGAGAGAAGGGCAGAGCGCGCAAGGGAAAGGCGTGAAATCGTCTTCAAGGATATTGTGGAAATATACCAATATATAGAGAAGCTCAAAAATAGAGGGTTTGCATATGGAGATAAAGGAAAAAAGGCTTGAAGAAATAAATTTGGATTCTCTGCAGGAAGTAAGGAATATAGTCTATTCCATGCAGAGCGAAATAGGTCAACGGGTAATTGGATACGAAAAGATCGTGATGTTCATGCTGATCAGTTTGATCAGCAGTAATCACATAATGCTTGAAGGCGTTCCCGGGTTAGCAAAAACCTATCTTGCAAACGAGTTCTCAAAGCATTTGAATGTTGTTTTCAAAAGGATCCAGTTCACTCCGGATATGCTCCCCTCAGATGTAACAGGCAACATGATATTCAACCTTGAAACCAGAAAACTGGAATTCAGGCCAGGACCGGTTTTTTGCAATGTGCTTCTTGCCGATGAAATCAACAGGACTCCTGCCAAGGTTCAGTCTGCACTTCTTGAAACGATGGAGGAGAAACAGGTTTCAGTGTGGGGGGAGATAAAACTACTTCCAAAACCTTTCATCGTTATTGCAACACAGAATCCAATTGAGCAGGAGGGAACTTTCCCCGTAGCTGAAGCTCTCATGGACAGATTTCTTTTCAGATACATACTGACATATCCCACAAGGGAGCAGGAGCTGAGCATGCTGGGAAGGGATCTGAGGCCGTTGAGCACCATGAGCTACCTTGATCCTGATAAAATATTGCAATTAAGAGACCTGGTAGATCATGTATACATATCCAAGGATATCCAGTCTTACATGGTGGATTTCATCAGGAAAACAAGGGAAAGCAGCAAAATATACCTGGGAGCAAGCCCGCGAACCACAGTAAAGTTCATGAATGCTGCCAGGGCAAACGCGCTTATAAATGGCAGATCTTACGTGATTCCTGAGGATATATCATACATGGCACATGAACTGCTGAATCACAGGATTATATTAAGGCCAGAGGCGCTTGTGGATTCATCCGATAATCCTGTAGAGGCTGCCTATAAAGTAATAGATGAAGTGATGTCAGAGGTAGAACCTCCAAAATGATAAAAAAAACCGGTTATGCTGTAATAGCTGCCCTAATTTACGGAATATTCGAGTCAATAATATACAGTGTATACGGTTTTGAGTTTTTAACGGTATTCTTCCTTCTTATCTTTTTCTCCGTTGTCCTGAATATCATTGCATTTAACAATCGAATTGGAAAAAACCTCAAATATATAAAAGTGAGGCGGGAACTGCAGAATGACGTGATGAGAAAGAAGGATAAGACTAAGGTCAACCTCTATTTCAGGAATGATTCAAGACAGAAATTATATTTCAATTATTTCGACACGCTTTCTGATGTTTTCAGCCTTTATGGAGATTATTCTGGTTTTGTAAGCATAAAGCCCGGTCAAGTTATAGAGAAGCATTACGAAATTGCGCCAAATTCAATAGGGAAATACAAGGTTGGGCCTATAAAGATTTATTCGGAAGATCCAATGAGGCTGTCTTTTATTCAGATGGTTTCGGAAAAAATTGATGAGGTCAAGGTGGGGCCATCCTCTTCAGATACATTTACGCAAAGGAGCGAAAGACTGAGCAACTTCATATTTACTACCGGTATCCACAGGTCTGCAAAGGCTGGCCAGGGATACAATTTCTTTGGCGTGAGGCAATACAACGAGTCGGATGATTTCAGGCACGTTGCGTGGACAAAGTATGGTATTCTCAATGGCGACGACTTGTATGTGAAGGAATGGGAGGAAGAAAGGCAGATTGACGTCCTGTTCCTGATTGACTACAGCATAGGAACGAACATTGGTGACCAGAACAGGAGGCTCTATGACACTTTTCTTGCTAGCGTGATTAATGCCTCATATATCATCTTTAAGAATAGGGATGGTGTTGGGTATATCCTTCATTCCAGTGTCCATGACATATTCATTCCACCGGTGAAATCTTCAAAGGTTGTAAACAAGCTTGAAAGGGCAGTAGCTGAGATAAGGCCCGAAGGCACATTTTCCATATCAAGTGCAACAGAGTCTATTCGCAGGAATTTGAGGAAAAATGCAATGGTCCTGACCCTGATGTCACCACATTACGCTATCCTGGACAAGGATCTGGTTCCTAAGGATGTCCTTTCTGGCAAGCAGCAGTATAACTATATAATGGATCCGAGGGGGTACTACGTTGAATCTGACAATAATGCCATAATGGACCTCACTGAAACACTGTATAACTCAGAAAGGGCAAGACTGGAAACTGTGGCACGCGCTTATAACCATCTCGGATTGAGGGTGCAGGTCACGAATGAAGGCACAATCCTTCCAAAAATGATTGCAGATTATACCACTGGAAGAATGGCAAACAGGGGTGCCTGATCAAATGATAAAGGAACGGTTGGTGCAGATAATTTCAAACATTCTCATTCTTTCGCCCGTGATTTATTCATTTTACTATGTGCAAAGCAACGTTATTTCATATGTTATGTACCCCATCAACTGGATAATATTCGCCATACCGGTCATAAAGAATGTAATACCAAAATATGGTAAATTTGTGTATCCACTATCTTTTCTCTTCACGTTCACCTACTTTTTCCTTGTCTTTCTCCATCTCATCGTCGTAAAGAATTACCTCATCTTGCAATACTTCAATGCCCCGATTACAAATCTAACCTACGTTGAAAACCTGGTATTCACGTTCTTCACGTCGCTTCCATTCATTTTTATCGTAGAGGGGGCATTCTCAATGAAGCTTCAAAGAATACTCAGCTATCTTGTAATAGGAATGGCTGATCTTCTGGACATGGTTGTAGCAATCCAGATGAATTCCCTTCTTGGAGGAAACATAATAACTTCCTTTACCTATGCAAACGCTCTTTTTGGCATGAACCTTTACACTCTTTTCTTCTTCGGGTATGAATTCATAAGCATCATATTTCATGTCAGCACTGCTTTCAACAATGCTTTGGATATCGCCTTCATCATATCAATTATAGGAGTCATTTCTTACTTCTTCTTTGTTTCAGAGGGGAGAAAAAGGGTACATATGGACGGTATCGCCTACGGTTTCCTTTATGGAGGCATGATTACTGTCATCGTTTCCTATGCCATCGGTTTTGCAAGCGGATCCTTTGAGGAACTCATGATCATAGCAATCGCCATACTCGTTTCCCTTATATGGCTGAGGCGTTCATCAAAACAAAAAAACTTTGGACTTGGAGAGATGGAGTCTAATGCCATCGAAGACACTGGCCGTTAACAACGGAATAATTATTGGATTCAAGGGAAGTTTCAAGCCGTATAAGGGAAGCATACTTTCCGAGGGCGGAAAAATCAAAGAGATTTCTGATACGGAATTTGATGCGGATAGTGTGATAGATGCCAATTCAAAACTTATTTTTCCCGGATTCATAAACACGCACAATCATGTTGCAATGTCAAGGTTCAAGGGACTCCTGGACGATGTAAAACTCTCAGAATTCCTTGAAAGAACCTTTAAATTAGACGCGGGAAGAACAGATGACGATATCTACAATTCTTCTGTCATCGGTATATTGGAGATGATTGAATCAGGCACAACATCGTTCGCAGACCTTTACTACTCTGAGGACGTAATTGCAAGAGCAGTCCAGGATACAGGCATCAGGGGGTTTCTTTCATGGAACACGCTGGATAAGGAATTCACAACGCAATCGGGCGACCCACTCGACAATGCGGAAAACTTCATAAAGGCCAATAAGGGAAAGAACAGCATGATCCATCCTTCTATTGGGGTGCAGGGAATCTATGTTGCCTCAGATGCAACATACGAGTCTGCCCTTGGAATTGCAAAGAAGCATGGCACAATTATCCACACTCATCTTGCGGAGACCCGGGAGGAAGTCAATAACTGCCTTAAATCAAGAGGTAAACGGCCAACGGAAAAACTTGCCGACATCGGATTCCTTAATGAAAATCTCCTCGCAGCGCATACCGTGTGGGTCAACCTGTCGGAGATCAGGTCACTGGGAAAGAATGGTGTCAGCATATCATGGAATTCAGTAAGCAATGAAAAGCTTGGCGTAGGGGGCCTTCCACCCATTCCTGAAATGGTCGAAATGGGCGTTAACATTTCCATGGGTACAGACAGCAACGGAAGCAACAACTCCCTCGATATGTTCAGCGTTGTGAAGAACTCGGCAATATCCATGAAGAATTCAAGATGGGATCCATCACTGATAAGTGTATCACAGGCTCTTGAAATGGCAACAGTCAACGGGGCCAGGGCACTCCACGATGATACAATAGGATCCATAGACGTTGGCAAGAAGGCGGACTTCGTTGTAATTAATTCAGATTCTGCAAACATGATTCCAACCAACTTTAACAATGCAGTCAATAACATTGTATACAGTGCCAATCCTGCTAATGTTGAAACGGTGGTTATTGAGGGAAGGATCCTTAAGGAGAATTTCAGGTTGTCTGACAATCTTCAGAAGTTGAGAAAATCTGCCTTGAAGTACCTGCTTGCCACTTTTAAGTAAAATACGCAGCAAAATCAAAAAAGAAAGCGCTTAGATTCTGACCTTGAAATTTCTCAGCCATTCTATGTCACTCTCATATAGCTGGCGCAGATCTTCCAGCCCATAATAGGTGAGGGCGAGCCTTTCCAATCCCAATCCCCAGGCCATGACAGGGTATTTTATCCCTAGCGGCTTGAGAACCTCCGGCCTGAAAATTCCCGATCCACCAAGTTCAACATCCTTTCCATTTATCCTGACAACGACATCCATGCTGGGCTCCGTGTATGGATAGTACGAAGGAACCAATCTTATATCCCTGAATCCCAGCCGTTCATAGAAATACTTCAGGAACCACTTCAGGGTAGCAAGTGAGGTCTGCCTTGATTGAACTGCCCCTTCTATCTGGTGGAATTCTGCAAGATGTTTCCAGTCCACGCTTTCGTGCCTGAAAACTTTATCAACGGAAAAAAACCCGCATTCCTCATTCTTATGCCTCGCAAGATATCTGATAGTGTTTGGTGTCGTGTGAGTTCTTAAGACAAGTTTCTTTGATTCCTCAAGGTTCCACTTCCCACCATAGCCCTTATACCCGGCAAGGCCATTGGTCTGTATTCTTCCAAACTTCCTGAAAAGTTTTATCTCCTCCTCAGAAAATTCAGGTCTATTCTTGGAACTCAGGTAGAATGTGTCCTGCATATCTCTTGCCGGGTGATCCTGCGGAATAAATAGTGAATCCATGTTCCATCCTGTTGATTCAACGTAGTTGCCAACCATTTCTGTAAAACCCATCTCAAGGAATATACTCCTGATTTCCCGGATAAGGTAATCCAGAGGATGCCTGCCAACCCTCTCAACATGTTTTCCGTGAAGGTTAAGATCGTATTTCCTCAGCGCTTTATCTCTCCATGATCCACTAAGAAGAATTTCAGGGGATATCTCACCTATAGTTTGCCTGCTTGGGTTTGACTTCACATATTCTTTTCCCGGTTCCCTGATCTGGAATATCTTTCTTGAAATTTGTTTCTTGACTATGACATTGCCCCTTTTTAAGAGATGATCAAGAATCTTATCCCCTGTTCCCCTTTGGAGGGTCCCATCCTTTATTTTTTCCAGGATCTCCCTCCTCTCTTCTATCTCCTTTAACGCTTTTGAACCTTTACTATCGTCCCATGCCAGTTTCCCATTCATGGGTGGGAAGCCCAGCTTCGCCGCTTGGGCAAGCGCTATTCTATTCGATGGCTCCCTGAAAATAGATGCAATTTCATTAACTGGTATCTCCTTCCTCTCCCTAAGAAGGGAAATGAGCCTTTCCTCAGGAAATTGATCTTCAAGATATAAAAAGCCCTCCTCTCCCAGTTCATATCTGGTTTCCTTTTCTTCTATAATGTCAATGAGACCCTTAATTTTGAGCCAGGAGGAAGCGCTCCTAATCTCCTCCGCAGAAAGGCCGGAATTCAACGCATTTTCTTCAGGAATCGTAGAATCCGGTCCCTTTTCAAAGAGAAAGAATAGCAGGATGCTCTCATTTTCGCTGATTTCCACAAATCCAAAGCTAATAATTTGATTTAACCTTTGCGAGCAGCACCAGAATCTTCATTAGATTCCGGATGGAGGGGTTTGATTTGTTTAACTTCTTTCAGGACATTATTAGCCACGCTTTTATGGGAATAAGTGATGTTTGAATGGAAAAATATGTCTGGCAGGGAGGGTTCAAAAGGGCCGTATGGGGATGAATCAAAGGCAGGGGACCTTAATCGCATTGAATTCTGAACCATGAAAACACATAAGCTGTCAATGCCATGAAAGGAGAAGTAAATTTATCCTGAAGGGAACAATGGAAAAATTCATATCTTCACCCTTCGCTTTCAGATCAACATATTTAAGCTATATTCGCATAAGTAAAGGTTGAAAGAGTTGCAGATTGAGAAAGATGTCTATCTCAGCGAACTGGGATGCATATATCTTTCTGATGAGTCGTCCGTTGTCATATCAGATCTCCACCTTGGTTTTGAGGAAGAGATGAACCTTCATGGACTGTACCTTCCAAAGCTGCAGCGAGACCATGTAGAGGGAACCGTTGAAAAGATTATAGAGAGATATGATCCAAGAAGGATAATAATAAATGGTGATTTTAAGCAGGAATTTTCCAGGAACCTTTCCCAGGAATGGACAGATGTCATTCACTTCATAGAACGCTTTGAGAAAAGGGTAGAGCTCTATTTTGTCAGGGGAAACCACGACAATTACCTGAAATCAATACTTTCAAAGAAAAATCTTGTCTTGTCAGAAACGTATGAAAACGAGAGATATTTTATCTATCATGGGGATTCTGACAGGTCCTTCAGGAAGTTGACGATTTTAGGTCACGAACATCCATCGGTCGTCCTCAGGGATAAGGTTGGAGGAATATTCAAGATTCCGGCATTTGTTTATAATGAGGAATCAAGGATTGCAATCACTCCTGCCATGAGTTTTTTTTCATCAGGAACAGATGTTTCGGAATCACTAATTAACCAGGATCACTTCACGCCTGTCCTGAAACATGCAAAAACTGATAAATTCAGGATTTTTGGGATAACGGAGGAGTTTGGTATCGTCGATTTTGGTTATCTGGCTGATCTGCAAAAGAATTCGAAAGAATCTCAATATTTTTCCTGAGATGGTTTTCAAAATTGATCAGGAATTCCCGGAGTGACTCAATCTTATTGTCCCTGATTAAATCCTTGAGGGCAAAAGTCTGCGGAGCAAGTATTTTGTTGATCATTGAATTTCCCATCATTTGCAGAAGTTCAGTTTCGTCTCCCCCCTTCCTTATTTCATCCAGGTATCTCTTGCTCTCCTCGATCATTATGCTCCTGGCCATTTCATAAGTCATTGAGATTATCTCTTCTGCCTCAGTTTCAAGGATGCGTTCCTGCAGCTCCCTTATCTCTTTCTCAATGATTTTTCTTGATTCGACAATATCCTGCTCCTTCTTGATCCTATTTTGTTCCATTATCCCTGAAGCCCTTTCAAGGTTTATCAATACAATATCTCCATTGATAAAGGAAGTATCAATATTCTTTGGATTCGAAATATCAACCAGAATCTTCTTCCCGTTCATTGAATCTATATCTTCCTTTTCCACAAGCGTGGTTTTTGAGGTAGTAGCTGTTATAATTACCGAATTTTTTTCGGAAATATGCTTCATATCAAGTGTCTTTTCAAAAGAAACATTAAGCATCCTGGCAAGCTCTTTCCCTGCATCCTCATTCCTTCCATAAACCGTTATATTATTATTCTTGTTCTTAACGAGGTATTTTCCAATTGATGCAGCCATCTTTCCTGTACCTACTATGGCTATATTCCTGGAAAGATCACGAATGTTCTTGTCTATTTCATCTATCATGATTGCAGGTATTGAGACCTTTCCGTGAGAAATGGCTGTTTTTTGCCTTATCTCCTTGCCCACACTTATTGCCTTTCTGAAGATGATGGAGATTTCCTTTCCAATCATTCCCAATTTAATGCTATTTTCATAGGCTTCCTTGACTTGCCTTAGAATTTCCTGCTCTCCAACGGACATGGATTCAAGCCCAGCAGCTACAGAGAAAAGATGTAATAGGGCATCATTGCCTCTATATATTGTTGCGCCAGGTTCGGTAAAGATAACCTCCTCTCCCGTTTCAATAAAATAAATTTCAACCCGGTTGCAAGTTCGCAATATGATTTTCTGCTTTATCCCGTGCCGGTTGAGAATATTCAGCCAGTGCTCGTCATCTTTTGTCATTATCTCCTGCAGGATTTTCTCATCCATATGGAAATCCCAGCATGCAGATTTAAAGACAAATTTCAACAATACACCCCTTATATTCCTATGAGACGCTCTAAATTCCTTTAACATATTTTAACGTATGGTGCACCCCTGAAATTGTTGCACCAAGGTTTCGACAGATTGATGAAACAATTAATTGCCCGGATGCATATTCCATAGGAAACTCATGGGTGAAGGTGTTGAAGTGGATACTAATGCTCTCGCAACAATGCTAGCGGATGCATTGAATTCAAGTAAAAGAGCAAGTTATTGGGATGGATTTGTAAACGTTGCCATGGATAAAATAAGGGAAGGAAAGAACAGAGAAGTAATTTCTAGAGAACTCCATCTAAACAAGAAAATATCATACGTAATTTATGATCTTGCAATGTCAAGACTGAAGTGCAGAGTTAAGTTCTCAGGATACAGAAAATTGTGGCTTGACACATACTCATCAAGATATTCTACTCCTGAACAAATTGGCCTTTACCGGGCAGAGAGGTTGAAGGGAAACTCTATTACAGATATTGGCACAGGGGCAGGCATGCAGGCTATCTTCATGGCGAAATTTTCAAGAGTTGTGGGCGTGGAGATCAACAAGCCAAGATACCTGATGTCATTGCTCAATTCGTCGGCGTATGACTGGAATCCACCAAAATTCAACCTTGGAGATTTTCACGAGAACGCGATCAAAAGAACAGGTTCGCAGGTCATATTTTCTGATCCCCTCAGACCGCCAACCGAACAGGAGAGGGGCATGGGAAATCTCAGTCCAAATCCTGCGGAAATAATGGATTTTTATGGGTCAGAAACGGATAATTTTGTCTTTGATCTCCCTCCGCAACTGAAAAGGGAAAATATAGAGTTTGATGAATTTGAGTCGGAATATATTTCCATGGACGGCTCTATAAACCGCTTTACCATCTATATGGGCTCTGTCAGAAGAAAGAATTTTTCTGCAGTAATGCTGCCACAAATGATTAGATTCGAATCAGATGCACAGGAAGATTTCAAGGAAATTTCCAGATTTCCGGGCAAGTATCTGTTATCAGTTGATCCAGCCTTCATTTACGCCGGATTGGAAGGAAACATTTCCAACATTTATGATCTTTCATTTTTGTACAGGGACAAGAGAAGAGTTGTTCTGACCTCAGACTCCCTGAAGGAAAATTTTCCGGGTGAGCAATTCCAGATTTTAAGGAAATCATCAGAGGATAATCTCTTGAATAATCTCATATCGCTTGAGGCAGGAAAAGTTATACCTAGATATAATCCGGGGGAGGGTTACTATGAGTTCAGGAATAACATAGAGGAAAAACTCAGTGGAAAAGAAAAACTCTACCTATTCAACTTTCAAGGAGAAATACTGATTTGCATCAAATTATGAAAATAATTTACAAATATGTTAAAATATTAAGACAAAATCGTTGATGGTATGATTACGCTTGCTTCAAAGGCAAAATTACCCACTATAAGCGGGAACTTTGATATATACACATTCCAGAATTCTGAATCAGAAGACCACGCGGTCCTTATTAGAGGTGACTTGAACGGCAAATCAGACGTTCCGGTTCGAATTCACTCAGAATGCCTTACTGGTGATGTTTTTGGGTCAAAGAGGTGTGACTGCAGGGATCAGCTTCTGCGTTCCCTTCTCTATCTAGGGGAACAACCCTATGGAATGCTTATTTATCTGAGACAGGAAGGAAGAGGTATCGGGCTTGTGAACAAAATCAAGGCATATAGCCTGCAGGATGAGGGATATGACACGGTTGAGGCAAATCTGAAGCTTGGGCTGCCTGCGGATAACCGGGATTACAGCTTTGCTGTGGATGTATTGAAATATTTCAATATCAAGTCAATCAAATTGATGACAAATAATCCCTTAAAAATAGACTTTCTCAGGGCCTCAGGTATAAATGTTTCCGGAAGGCTCCCGGTGAAGAGTGCAACGACGGAGTATAATCGATTTTACCTGACCACAAAAAAGGAGAAAATGGGACATCAGCTATAAGAGGTTAAAGTGAAAAAGATCAGCGGCAATATAAGTTGATCATTTTTCCAGTTTTATGTGATATTTCTAATTCATTGTTTGTGGCCAGTGATAGATACAGATCAGCTCAACAGCAATAGAGAGCATATAAAATAATTATTCTATATAGGCAGGAGATCAATTATATGGTATCACAATCCGATTAGATCTTGGTCGCTTCAATCCACCCATCAAACTCTTTCTCTGGTAAAATATCGTGTGCTTCGAGGATCTCTACAAGAGCGTCAAGAATATGCTTCCTTTCCCTGTCCTTCCATTAATCCACTTATTCTTGACTTCCCGATAATAGACTTTATCCTCCTTTTTTGATCTTCCGAATGAATGTCATTATTGGTGTATACTATACGCCAGTATTTATACACCATGCTTTCTATGCAACAATACATACAAACACGTGAGATTACAATGTTATTCGAGTGTTGAAATAGACGCCATGGTCAAGATTAGCTAATCGGATTTTGACGCTATATGATCAATTCTTTCTTACACAATTCAAGTATTGCCTTTTCGCATTTGATACTTTATTTGCCAAAAGGTTTTTAGACAAATTTAGAGATGATTGCGGAATGGCGTTTCTCGCCACTAATCTTTGGAATTCCCAAATTTTTCATTTAGGGTAATGCCAAATAAAAATCAGTTCCGAGCGAACATCAATGTAATGGCCAACAATCAACTAAAGACGAAAATTGGCTAAGAATGCCAACATATATATATATATATATCTGAGAAATCACTGGAACGCATGAAATACACAAAAATATTAGTGGGAGTGCTAGCTTTTGTAATGGTGATTAGTTCTACAGTCATCCTTACAGGAAACAGCGGAAATAAGACAGTCTCTGTGGAATTTGGAAAGAATGGGTCATTGAGTTACCTTATGGGTAGATATGATTTATATCAGGTTAATCAGGTAAGTAATACAACGAAATTTGGGAATGTTGCACCGCTTCTTGTTGGAATCAACATGTCTCATAAAGAACTTACCACAACGTGGACAATTTTAAATTCCAGTTCGAATGATAGCCACGGATATGTTGTAACCATTGCAGTTGGTGGTCATGCCATTCACCAAACACTCGTAATTGGTGCTGCAAATGAAACATCAATAATCCCAATATATTCAACGACTGGCAATTATAACATCACGCACATTACCAGTAACTTGACCGGAAATCATAGTAGGAAGGTGTCAACTGATGTTAAGTTCGTCTTAAAGGAATATACACTGGTGAATAATGGAATAGGGTTTAATCAAGGAAGCACAGTAACTTTAGAAGGGTTATTAGCTATAGGCGCTGGTGTGACTGCATATGAGACGGCAGGTCTAGCTGCGCTTATATTAATATTTGGCGTTGCGACAATAAGGTGGTATGATAACATGGGTGGTGATCATGGAGTATACTTTGGAAATCAAATGATCTGGTTTATACCAGTTTATTGGATAAATGCTCCGTTCAATCCAAACAGTCCAGGGGTACTGGGATGTTCCATTATTAGTGGTTGTGTGCCTTAATGATTGAAAACCCCAACCCAAAATTTTTTAAGCGATACAGACAGTCGCTGATGGTTATTATCTTACTAATGGCATACATTATCGTTACAACTGGTATTACGGCATCTGTGTCCAGGAATAGTATTTATTATAAAATCATAAACGAGTCTAGTTTTATCTGGACGCCAATTACATTTATGGTTGGTATTATGATGTTTTACTATTGGGTTAGGGCAGGGAAACCAGAGAGGGGGCGGTTATTTACTCGTAAAGATAGGCGTAAAGGCAAGTTAGAATAATAAGGAGTGTGCCATAATGGATGAAAAACCCAACCCAATTTTTTTAAAGCGGTACAAGCAGTCTTATGTACTTGTTGTTTTATTATTGTTCTATCTTATAGTTGCAATCTCGATACCAAGAAATAGCACTTATTTCAGTATTATGGGAGATTCTGTATTTATAGGATCGCCATTTTGGTTATAATGAGTTTGGTAATGTGCTACTATTGGTATAAAGCTGGGAAACCAAAAAGGATATTTAAATTTAGAAAAAAGGCTAAAGGCGATTTAAAATAATATACATAATCTTTTTTGAGAAAAAGGCTTTTTTGCTGTCTGTAGGAGCTTCCTTCTATTTTCTCACGTATTATCCTTAGTTACGGAAGTAATGGCATCATTTCGTTGGCTTGGTCGTCTCAAAATCCCTGTTTACACGGTTGAATATCCACTTGGTAAGTAGGCCGCGGGAATTGCACCCCTCGCCTCTCTCAGAACCTGACTTGCGCCTCTCGACGCATCCAGCTCCCATCATCCCAGCCTGAATGGCTTTGTTCCATTCATGGGTTTATTCCTTCAGGGCATTAAAGCAAAAACTATTACAAAAATAAGACTATATGTGATAATGAGTCAGATTGGTGCATTGATTACACATCCCCCCTCTGAGGGGGTAGAATTCGCAAGAATAGAAGGTGAAATAGGCAAAGATAAAGGAATCAAGGTTAGGACCCTGTACACAGGTATCTGTGGAACCGACAGGGGAATCGTTAGGGGTGCACTTAAATTTGCATACGATCCCTCAGGGTTCGATTTCCAGGTGCTTGGCCATGAATGCATAGGCCAGGTCGAATCATCAAATTCAGATATCTTCAAGAAGGGAGATCTCGTAGTTCCACTGGTCAGAAGGCCAGGCGATTGCCCAAATTGCAGAATCGGCAGGCCGGACAACTGCTCCGACGGGAATAAGCACGAGGCCGGCATTACCGGACTCCACGGCTTTATGAGAGAATATTTCTATGAGGAGGCTAAGAATCTTGTTCCTGTCAAGAACAAGGATCTCGCAAAAATAGCTGTTCTCACAGAACCCTTGAAGAATGTGGTCAAGGCATTTGAGGTCTTCGAAAAGGTCTCATCAAGATCAATATTCCAGAATGAATTCTCTACAAATGAGGGAAAGAACGCCCTCATAATAGGAAGTGCAAACGAAGCTTTTCTCTATTCTTTTGTTGCCCGGGAATACGGGTTTGAAACCTATATGGCAAACAGGCATCCAATAGAGGACAGCAAACTGGAGATGTGTGCAAACTTTGGAGTTAAATTCGTTGACTATTCTAAAGATGTAAATTTTCCAACAAATTTCGGATTGGACCTGATTATAGATACAAGCGGTGATCCTTCAACAATTGTAAGATTCCTGAGAAAAGCCACTTACAACGCCGTAGTCATATTATTCGGAACCAACGGAAGAGCTCCTGACGGTGTAATAACCGGGGCAGATATTGACTGGATTGTTGAGAGGAATATTACCATCTGTGGATCAGTGGACGCAGCAAGGATACATTATGAGAAGGCTCTTGATCTTATCCAGAAATGGCATCTTGCCCATCCCGGGGTCATGGATCGAATGATTACGGGGATTTTCAAGCCGGAAGAAACCAATATTTTCACGGTCAAGCCCACTGGCGAAATTAAGAGCGTAATTAAATGGAATGAATTGGGATGACCACGATTTTTGACGGAAAGGAATTCTCAGCAAATATTGATCGATCCATAGAAAAGGATGCGTCAATATATAAGGACAGGCATGGGAGGACGCCAAAACTATGCCTCATATCAACTGCCAGTTCTCAGGATCAGGAATCATACATAAAATCAAAAATTAAGAAAGGTGCCAGGATCGGGATCGAAGTTGAGATAATTCGGTTAGATGAAACCTCAAGCGAAGAGGAAATAATAGATAAAATTGAATTTCTCAACGAATCGGATAGTACGGATGGAATCATGGTAGAAAGTCCTGTAAGGCATGGACTGAACGCAGCTAAAATCTATTCACATATTTCCGGAAGGAAGGATGTTGATTCCCAGAATCCACTCAATCTGGGATTGATTATGCTAAACAAGGCGAACGTTTACCCTGCAACTGCAAGGGCCATATTGGAAATCATCAACTCGCTCAATCTCGATACTGGTTCGGAAGTTGTCGTGATAAACCGGTCGAATATTATAGGAAAACCATTGTCAATGATGCTGCTCAATTTCAATTACACAATCACGGTTTGCCATAGCAAGACAAAGAACTTTGAGGAAATATTAAAATCTGCTGAAACTGTAGTAACAGCCATAGGAAAATATAAATTTTTCTCCGGCAAGGATTTCCGGATGGGCGTAAACATAGTAGACGCCTCAATAAATTTCAACGAGAAAGGAATGGCTGGAGACTGCGATATAAACACACTGACAGGAATAGCAGGGTTCATCACTCCAGTTCCTGGTGGTGTTGGACCGGTTACATCATCAATGTTATTCAGGAATCTCATGGATCTTCTGAATTCAGATAATGTGTAGACGCTTCGCCGCACAGGAATTACTATGCCTGCGGTACACAATCTCAAATGTCCGACATCAAAAATAAAACCAACTTCTTCAATTTTCAGGCAAAGAGTCATGAAAATGTCGCATAAATGAAATTGAAATATTAATTAACCCGTTGAGCCATACCTGATTGAGTGGTGATTGCTTCTGTTAATTGACGGCATTTTGAAATTTTTGTCTGACAAAATCAGGGAAAAAAGTGCCGTAATTGGATTAAGCGGAGGCGTGGACAGCTCTTTGGTTCTGACATTGCTGTCAAGGGTGCTGGAAAAGGAAAAGATCATAGGAATATATATGCCAGACTTAAAATCGCCACCTGAAGATCTGGAAGACGTAGACAAAATCTGCAGATTTAACAATGTCTCTTTCAGGACAATAAACATAGAAGGCATTCTAAACCAGTATAAGCAGGCCCTTAAAATTGAGGAGCCGGCAACGATTGGAAACATGAAATCGCGAATCAGGATGTCAATACTCTATTCCATAGCAAACAGCAGCAATGGAATAGTTGTTGGAACCACTAATAAGTCAGAATATCTTACCGGTTATTTCACAAAATACGGCGATGGAGGTTGCGATATAGAGCCGATTATCGGCCTATACAAGACACAGGTATGGGAACTATCTTCCCAGCTGGGGCTACCTGCCTCTATCATCAATAAAAAACCCAGTGCAAGATTATGGGAAAGCCAGACAGATGAAGATGATCTTGGGATCAGCTACGTTGATCTGGATAAAACTCTTATTTATTTTCAGGAAAATGGAGAGTTTCCAAATAACAGGGAAGGGAAAATCGTCTCCAGACTCTACCTTTCGAGCTTGCACAAACGTAAGATGCCGTATAATCCAGAGGAAGATCCTGCATCATGATATTTGCAGATAGCCACATTCTGGAATTCGCTTTCCTTCTTATCATTGCATCTTTTTCCATACCCATAGCAAGGAAAGCCTCAATAGTTGAGATTCCCGTTCTTATATTTCTTGGAATCATTTTTGGCCCGGTTCTGGGAATAATCAATTACCAATTCTCTGAATCCCTTATGACAACCTTTGCAAATTTTGGAATTGGGATCCTGGGTCTCATGATAATTCTCTACTATGAAAGCCATGGCATTAACTTCCGTGTCTTAAGGAGGCACCTCAGCAGGATCATATCGCTGAATACTATAGGAATGATAATAACTGCTTTACTTGCTGGATTATTTTTCTCTCTGATCACTGGGGCACCCTTCATAATAGGCTTTCTCTTTGGCGCAATAATATCCCCCACCGATCCGGCAACCCTCCTTCCACTTTTCCACAAGATACGGATAAAGGAGGACTATTCAGGGACGCTTATAGGAGAAAGCCTATTCAACGATCCGCTTGCAATCATATTCGTGACACTGGCAATCGCAATAATAGCTCCGCAGTCAAGCGCGGTAACACTTTTCCTTTTCCTTTCAAATTCAATAGGTTTTGTCCCGGCAATCGTATCATTCCTGTTGATCCAGATAGCGGTGCCATCAGTTGTGGGAATAGTTATTGGATTTCTCATACTTTACCTGAACAAGCTTCTTAATTTTGAAAACCTGATTGTTGGCCTTCTTCTAGGTGTCATAATATTCGAGCTTACGTTCCTTGAGGCAATCAACATCACGCCATTTCCGGCTATTATTGCAACGGGGGCCATAATAGGGAACCTGTCTGAGAAATCAATTTTCTACGACAGGGAAAGAAGCTTCCAGGAAAATTTATCCTTTCTTGCCCAGGGGGTCATATTCCTTCTCATGGGAAGCATGCTGACACTGGCAGATATTAAAAATTACTGGATCATAGGAGTCGCTATGTCCTTGATAGTGCTGTTTGCCGTAAGGCCGCTAGCGGTGTTCCTTTCAGTATTCAGGATAAGGAGAAATAACCTGTCAAGCCCGCCGCTAAACAGAAAGATCAAGACGTTTTTTTCATTAGTAGGGCCAAGAGGGGTGGTCTCAATTGTTGAATCAACAATACCACTGGCAATCGGTACAACCCTTGGCATTCCATTACTGCTCAGATGGGGACAAACGATAGAGGTAACCGTGGCAATTGTTGTAATACTTTCCATTATCCTCCAGACACTCTACGTTCCCATGATTGCCTCACGGCTTCTTCCAAAAACAGCAGATGAAAAGTCATAAGGGGTTTTAGATCATAACCTCCTCTTTCATGTCGAGGGTCTCAAACAGCTTTATTCGATCCTTGTAGAACAGGTTGACCAGATTGTAGAATTCCTTATAGTTTGTAATCTGCTTCTCTATCATCTTATCGAGGATTTTTGCCCTGATTTCAACTTCTTTCTCCATATCGGATTCATATTTTCCCTCTTTTTCCGCAATCCTCTTCAGGACATAGCTGAAACCGGAATACGGATTTGTATCAGTCACAGAATTCCACGTGAAGGCATTATTGATAACGATCTCGGAACTCATCTGATCCTGTCCCGTAATTTCAGAAACAGTTTTTATTCTTCTCAGCGAACCTTTTTCCGATGTCAGGTTTGAGAGAATGATAACCACATCAAGGGTTAGAATAAGATTTCTTGGTATATTGATAGGTTTTGATTCCATCCTGTGTATGAAAGTCTCAATGTCATCAGCGTGGAATGTAGCGAAGACATATCTTCCTATGGACATGGCCTGGAATACCGTGAATGCTTCTGCGCCCCTGACTTCACCCACAACGACATAACTTGGCCTCTGCCTCATGGTTACCGTCAGGAGATCAAACATATCGATCTCTCCAACCCTCTTTCCCGTCTCTTTGTCAAGAACGCCATATCCATTCCTCGTGATCATTGAAACCCAGTTTTCGTGAACGAGGTTAATTTCACGAGTATCTTCAATAGACACTATCTTTCTCTGTGAAGGGGCAAATAAAAGGAGGGCATTCAGGAATGTTGTTTTACCCGTTGCAGTACCACCCACTACCATGATGTTTGATCCGTACTCTACCAGAACCCAGAAATAAGCAAATACCCTGGAATCACAGAGTCCTTTCTGGATCAGGTCAATCGCAGTCAGGGGCTCAGATTTGAACTTCCTTATTGTAAAAGACGGACCCTTGCTTGTTATATGCGTGCCAATAGATGCAGATATCCTTGAACCATCCAGCAATGTTGCATCTATTATTGGGTTCGCAATGGAAATGTGCTTGCCCGCATCCTGAACAATTTTTTTAATGAAATAATTCAATTCTTCTTCCGTGTCGTATTTCACGTTAGTTGCGATGTAACCAAAATTTCTGTGAAATATGTATACGGGGGTTTCCTCCCTGTCACATGATATATCCTCTATGTTGGGGTCCTTCAAAAGGCCATCAATCTTTTCAAATCCCTTGATATCCCTGTTAATGTAATAGGTAAGCGTATCAGTATCCTCAGTGTTGAGTTTATATCCATCCTCCTTCAGTTTTAGCATGAATAATGACGGAATATCTTCTCTCTGAATATCTCCATATTTTTCAGGTTCCGTTATGGCCCTGATAAAATCGAGCTTAAGTCTTGAATATCGCTTGTACAGCGTTGGGCTGATTTCAGGTTCTATCAATTCATATAAAAAGGTGGAAGTTACTCTATTTAAAAAAACCCTTGAATATACAAGCCCTGGAATTATTTCCTGAAATATTAGATCCTCGGTCGCCCGCTTCGGGAACCTGATCTTTGTTATAGTCTGGGATTTCCTGCTCTTTTTTTTCTTAAAAATACTCATTTAAAGGACACCTGCGAATGTTAGGACTACGAAGCTTATGAGTAAAAGTACACCGGCAATCATGGCGCCTGAAACGAGCCTTCCGTCCCTGAATACTCCTGAGATCAAACCACTCGTCAGGGATTGAACTATTATCCCGAGACTGAAAATTCTCTCGATTACGGGAAAAGTAGCAGAACCAGGTGAAAGGGCAGTTGCTCCTGCTCCAGACGATTTCAAACGTGTAAAGAAATCAAGATCAAGCATCAATATAACGAAGAGGAAAACTCCATAAGAAACTGCCATTACCATGGAATAATTCTGCATATCTGCCGCCCTGCTCTCCCTCATGAGGTATGTTTGTGTGGTAAAGCTTGATATCATAGAAATGACATCAGCGGTATTGCTGCCGGATTCACTGGCTTTTTTGAGGATTTTCCCCACTCTTGCAATTGTCTGGTCACCAAGAATCGTCCCGAACCCATCAAGCGCATTTTCCACAGGAACGCCTATATTTATGAGGCTTGCAACATGCCTCACTTCTTCATTCAACGGGCCATAATCGTTTCCAGAGCTCCTGAGAATGGCTTCCGAAACGGGTGTCCCAAAGGTTGTATGTCCCGCAAGATCTCTTAAGAAATCCGGGATTCTTCTCTCGGCTTCCTGGAGCTTTTTGGTTTCCGCAAAATCCGCCATCCCGAAGGGCAATAGCAATATCATAAGAAGAATCGTCGACATTGTCAGAGGATGCGCTAAGACGCTCATAATGGGAATAATACCCTTTATGCCAATGAAAAGGATGGCGCCATCAACCGCAGCGAATGCAGAGATCACATAATATTTCAATTTTATTTTCGCTATAATTTCACCTCGTTTATTGTGCTGCTGAGAATCAGGGCAAACATCACTGCGATCACAGGAATTATGAGCAATACTATGAGATACAGCACAAGGGATAACACAGGGCTGGGATCTGGTGTCAGGGATGCAACAACCCCAATAATGATCATGAGTATGAGCGGAAATGTAACGCCAACTATGATGAAGCTTTCTGCCATGACCGAGAGTGATTCAGAATTTCTCTTTACTATGGTACTTAATTCCGTTTCATACTGGAGAGCCTTTTGCTTGAAATATTCCTTAAGGTCACCGCCTGATGTAACAGTGGTTATGATCCCTTGCAAAAATTCTGATAATTTTATTGAGGGAGTAAGTGAAGCCCCTTCCTTTATGGCAGTAACAATATCCTTCCCAAAGAGCTTGGTTGTTATGGATATCCCCTTTGCCTCCCTTGCCAGCTCTCCATATTCCTCGCTCTTTGAGAGCTCGTACAAAATACTGTCTACTGACACATCTGCGGATGCCATGGTAGCAATGTATCCCATTGCTATCGGAAGGACGGCATCGATTTTCTTTCGCCTGGAGCCAGCAGTGGAATTTGGCAGTTCGATCATCATCGTGAAGTAAACAACTATTGCCATGAACCAGATTGCAAAGGCTAGGAAAGCATAATGGGGAAGGCGAAGGGCGAAGATATTTGCAAAAATACCAGAAACTATTATAAATATGGTCGCACCCAGGAAAACCCTTGAAAGATATTCAACACCGGTTAGGGGAATCTTGGCCTTCTGAAGCGTGACATCAATTCTGGACGTATCAGAATATTTTATAATCATCTCACCGAAGATTTCAAGTGAAATCCTGTCAAACATGCCGAGCCTTTCAACTCTGAGCATTTTTAATCTTTTTTTATCCTGTTTTTTCTCGTCTACATTCTTAACGATGTTCCCTGTTTTCCTTAATCCTTTTGCAATGCCATCCTTCGAAAAAATGCCAGCCATTATTTTCCTCCCCCAGCCATCCTGAGGGCGAATTCAGGATCCTTGTAGTAAACGTTCACAATTCTTGTTAGGTTTGCAAAGTCTATAATGTTTGCATCAACCATCAGGTCAATAAGTTTCTTTCTTCTGTCGAATTCTTCCTTGAATTCTTCATCAGTCATCCTTTTTGTTTGTTGAATCTCCTTCAATATCTTACTGTACCCGCTATAAACTTGTGTATTCACGTTAAAATCGAAATTATACACCTTGTTGTAAAGAATTTCTCTTGTTTCAGAATCAACACCCATAACCTCGTCGATCTCCGTTATCTTTCTTACCATCCTGTTTCCAATCTTCACAAACTTGTTGAAAATTACAAAGTTAAGTGAACTGATGAGAACTCTGGGAATATTAAGGGGATTTGATTCCAATCTGTTAACCAGCGTATCCATACTATCGGCGTGGATTGTGGAATAAGCGGTATGTCCGGTGGAAATTGCCTGAAACAGGGAATAGGATTCCCTTCCTCGTATTTCCCCGAGAAGAATGTACGTAGGGCGCTGTCTCATTGCCATCCTGACAAGTTCAAACATTCCTATTGGAGCATTGTGTCCCGACAAATTTCCCTGATTGTACACACTTTCCCTGGTGGATGTGGCAACCCAGTTCTCGTGCATAATGTTAATTTCCCTTGTCTCTTCAATGCTGAATACCTTTGTATTTGGGGGTATGAACATCATCATTGCATTCAGGGTGGAGGTTTTCCCCACACCAGGTACCCCGGCAATGATGCCAGATTTCAGGTTCTCCACGGCAAACCATAGGTACGTAACTATCTCTGTAGTAGCAGCTCCATATTTCACTATCTCAACAGGTGTAAATGGAGTTTCCCTGAATAGCCTGAACGTGAACGAAGAACCCTTGGTTGAAATCTCATTTCCGTATGTTATCTGGATCCTGTGGCCCTGTGGAAAGGTTCCATCCATGATAGGATCGTTCATAGACACTTCTTTTCCGCAGAGTTGTGCCAGTCTTATGACGTATGAATCCAGTTCCTTCTCGGAAGAGAAAAGAATATTTGTTCTGAGCGGGCCGTGACGCTTGTGTTCAATAAAGATAGGCAAGCCAACGCCATTACAGGAAATATCTTCCACAAACTGGTCCCTGATAATTGGATCAAGCCGTCCAAACCCTTCATAATCTCTTTGAATGTAATATTTGTACTTGTCAATTGAAGCCTTTGGTATTTTTGTTCTCCTTGATTTCATGTAGGAGTCAATTATCTGCTCAATATCTTTTACCGAAAATTCATTCGGAAGGTTATTGGAACTCCTGACAATCTGTTCCATATTCTTTGAGATTATCTCTATCTCTTTCAGTTCGGCTTCTGATATTTCGGGTTCATGGACAATATAAAGCGTTTCCATTGTGTCTTTATTCCATGCAATTTCAATAGAAACAACCCTTGAAATTATGTTATATTCATCTATTATTTCATATGATTTATTGATTTGTGGTGAAGTATCGGGTTCCAAAACTGGTTCATCTTTACCCTTGCTTTTCTTATTTTTCTTTTTTTTTGGAATAACCCTAATTTCACTCTTCATTTGAGCTAATCGATCCTATCTGGCAATATAAATTTTTTTGATATCAAAATGATGTGCGATTAATGCAGCATCAATAATATATATTTATCATGCGGAATTCGAACGGACTATTTTATAATGGCAATTTCAGGTGGAAATCACACTCTTTTCTCAGGTATTGAATTTTTCAACATCATGGTCATTTATTGACATTCTTCTCTCTAATTGTGAATAAATATTGGATCAGTCCATCAGAGCACTTCAAGGTAACACCAATCTCGAATTTTCTTTTACAAATTATCTTTCAATTCTATCAATATTACCTTTCTGGAGGACTTGGCACCACGGATAATTGAAACAGAGTTAGCTGAATACATTTTCTTTAACTGTGCAATAACGTCAGCGTTTGCCTTTCCTCTTTCCCTTTCTTCATTCGTGTAGATTGTCAATGTTCCATTATTTTCCACAGGAACTCTGGAGCCTCTTTTAACCTTTACATTTATTATCGTATCGATCAGAATGAAAGTTAGAGTATATTCTTTTTGCTCTTTCTGAAAATATATCATCTAATATGTGCTTTAGATTTCATGCACGAATTTGATTATGAGCGAATAAGGGCTAATAGAGAAAAGATGGTTCCCGTTGACGAGTTAATTGAAGTCATTGATCCTCAGGCAGGTGAGGTCATATTAGACATAGGTTCCGGTGATGGTTATTATGCCCTAAAAATGGCAAGGAAGTCACCAAAGTCAAAGATAATTGCAATAGAAATGAGCGCGAAAGGAAATAACCTCCTGAGAAATGAAATGAAAAAAGAGCAAATAGAAAACATCGAGATCATTGAGGACGATGTATGCAAGATAAAGAAATTTCCCGAATATGATAAAGTCTTCTTTTCTATTGTTTTCCATGATTTCGTGTGTAAGGAGCAATTGATTGAGAATTTGAAACTGTCTGCAAAAAAGGGAGCCAAATTTATATTCTTTGAGTTCTTGAAAGATTCGCAAATAGGTCCGCCAAGGCAAATTAAACTCTCTGGGGAAGAATTGATGGAAATTGGAAAGAAATGCAATCTTAAGCTGGAATCAGAAAAGATTTTTAAAGAGCACTATGTGCAGAAGTACCTGATGGGCTCTCCTTAGTTACGACACCTGAGACGGTTGAATCAGGGAGCTTCAATACTTTGGCGGGGAAAGGATGTCACTAAACGCATTTGTTTGGGATAACGCAATTCAATTCCACGTTGATAATCCCGGTTTTCCTGCTCATATGATCCAAAAGTGACCTAGAAATGTTAGACTCCCTGAGAAAAAACATTAGATATTACTTATTGATTGACCTATGATAAGAGATGTCTAATGTAATTCTGGAAACATCGATGGGCAATATCAAAATTGAGTTGTTCGAAAAGGAAATGCCAGTCACTGCTGGGAACTTCAGGAAACTAACTGAAAGTGGCTTTTATGATGGTATAATTTTTCACAGGGTAATCAAGGGCTTCATGATTCAGGGGGGCGACCCCACCGGTACAGGTTCGGGTGGACCTGGTTATTCAATCAAGGATGAATTCGGGAAAAGCAACAAGAATTTAAGAGGTACACTCTCTATGGCAAACGCAGGTCCAAACACTGGCGGTAGCCAATTCTTCATAAATCTGGTCGATAACAACCATCTTGACAAGAAACATCCCGTGTTCGGCAAGGTTGTAGAGGGAATGGAAGTTATTGAGGCTATTGGAAATATCCAGACGGATAGGAATG
The DNA here is from genome assembly GCA_021827885.1 of Thermoplasmata archaeon. The sequence goes on from JAKAUD010000118.1 coordinate 31,032, forward strand.
ACAGGCCGGTTCAAAAGATTGCGATTTTGAGAGCAAGATATATGAAATAATTGTACTTGTATAGCTTACCCGAATCCACACAATTCTTTTCTCAATATTTTATCCATCTCAACAAACATGTTTTTCCCCTGCAATCTCCATGTTGAAAGCAGGGATGATATATACTGGTAATTCTGTGATCCACTTTCTGAACGGAATGTCCCAATGATCTTCCTTATTACCACATGCTCTCTTATGGCCTGTTCCGCAAGATTGTTTGTCGGTTCCATGCCGGGGTATAGAAGACATGTGA
>JAKAUD010000244.1 GCA_021827885.1 Thermoplasmata archaeon
TGTATACTCTCACATAGGCTATAACATGAAGGTTACAGACCTTCAGGCGGCTATTGGAGTGGCACAGCTTAAAAAGATAGGTTTATTTGTGGAGAAAAGGAGGCATAATTTTAGATACTTATATGAGCGCCTGAAAGAATTCGAATATGTTTTCGACCTTCCAGTTGCACTTAAGAAGTCAAATCCATCCTGGTTTGCTTTTCCATTGACTGTGAGGAAAGATGCCCCTTTTGGAAGAAACGAGATTGTCAGTTTTCTAGAAGAGAAAAAGATTATGACAAGACCTATTTTTGCGGGAAACTTAATTAGACATCCTGCATATTCAGGTATTGAAAAGAGGGTCGGTTCAGAGTTATATATTACGGATAAGGTTATGAACAATTCATTTTTCATTGGTGTGTACCCAGGGATTAATGATGAAATGCTTGATTATGTTGGATATAAATTTGAGGAATTTCTTCGAGGGCATAAATGATAACCACCCTTGCTCAGGTTAAATTAGAAAAGAAGGTCAGTGACAGTCTTTTCTTGATATCAGTTAGTCTTGAAAGATACAAAGAATGGATCCCTGGTATGTTCATGCAAATTTCACTTGACGTGAGGAGTGGGAGTAATTACTGGCTTGATTCAAAGGCATTCAGCTTTGCAAGTTGGGGATCACCAGAAGCCAGAATTCTCGTGAGGCGCGAGGGTTTTTTCACGCGGGAACTCGTATCTCGATCAGAAGTTGGGTTCCTGACTTCGGTGAGGTACCCATTTGGGGATTTTCTGTTGAATTCTCATTCCGATAAAGTTCTTATTGCTGGTGGGGCTGGAATTTCAGTTTATTTAAGCTATTTGGACTTTATCAGGTTGCGTGGCAATGATAATAAGGTTACGTTTCTTTTTTGTTCGGCCAAAAGGACTGAGGAAAGTCTGCTAAGAATTTATGAGAAAGATATTCCCAGCGGGGTTATCGTTAAACAATTTATCACAGGTCCCGGTTCGTATGGGTATACTGGAAGGATAATTATTGACACCATAAGAAAGGACATTTCAGAAATTAAATCAAAAGAATTTTACGTTTGTGGACCACCGCATTTCAACAGATATTGGGCAGAAAAGTTGAGAGAACTCGGATTAAAATTCAAAATGGAACAATGGATAACTACCGGAGGAGAGAAGCTACAATGAAGGTTGTCATACTTGCAGGTGGTCTGGGGACTAGACTGAGCGAGGAAACCGTCGTGAAACCCAAACCGATGGTTGAAATAGGGCCAGAACCAATACTTTGGCATATAATGAAAATATATTCTCATTTCGGGTTCAATAACTTTATAATATGCGGCGGTTACAAACAAGAGATGATCAAACAGTACTTTAACCTGTATAGTGTGAATCATAGTACCGTCGAGTTTACATTTCCCCCGCTTAAATCTACTATACTTGATCCCCCAAAAGAAAACTGGAATGTTACCGTGGTAGACACAGGATTTTCCACCATGACTGGAGGTAGAATCAAAAGAATAAAGCGGTTCGTAGAAGGTGAAAATGGATTTATGCTGACGTATGGGGATGGTTTGGCCAACATAAATATAGAAAAACTCCTACACTACCACAAAAGCAAAAAGAAAGTTGTCACTGTGACAGCAGTGAAACCGAAGGGGAGGTTTGGCGCATTGGATATTAGCAGCGATGGCACCGTCACATCCTTTACTGAAAAACCACCAGGTGATGGTATGTGGATAAATGGTGGATTCTATGTTATGGAAGATGAAGTGTTTGATTATATAAATGGCGACGTAACAGTTTGGGAAGACGAACCAATGATTAGACTATCGAAAGAAAGGAAAATGATAGCCTATAAACACAAAGGTTTCTGGAAGCCCATGGATACAATGACAGACAAGAGAGAATTGGAATCCATGTGGAATTCAGGCAATGCACCCTGGAAAGTCTGGGACAAGTGAATATGGATTCGAAAAAAATTGCAATTTTTGGCAGCACAGGATTCATCGGCTCAAACTTGTCCAGAAGTCTCCTTTCCACGGATAGCGAGATTCACGTATTTATAAGAATCAGCTCTAACATCTGGAGGCTAGAAGATATAAGGGATTCATTGCAAATTCATTATTATAAAGATATTTTAGATCGAGAAGTCCCTCACCGATTAAAAGAAATCAGACCGGAAATAGTTGTAAATGCGATTGGTGCAGTGAGTGATCTTAATGAGAGTTCATACCAACAATGGAAACCAAACTTCTTAAGTCTGATACCTCTTGCAAAAGCAGCAAAATTTTCAAATGTCAACCGCTTGATCCATCTCGGTTCTTCCTTTGAGTATGGGACAGCTAGCCAGAAATACCAAAAGCTTGGCGAAGAAGCAGAGTGTAACCCTGTCAGCGAATACGGATTAGCCAAATTATTTCAAACGAACTACTGTTCCTACCTTAACAGGAAGGGCGTACTTTCAGTAACAGTTCTTAGAATTTTCAACGTGTTTGGAGAATATGAATCAAGGGAAAGACTAATTCCAGCGGTGACCCTGAAAGCGCTAGATGGGCAAACCATTGAATTGCATAATCCCAAGGTGGAAAGAGATTTCATCTGGATCAAGGATGTAATATCGGCTATAAATAGAATGATCGACGATTATGGAAATAACAGCTTCGACGGTATTTTTAATGTTGGAACAGGTACATCAACGATAGTCGAGAAGGTTGCTAGAACACTTGTAAGAGAAGCAGGAGGAAGATCAAAAATATTGAAATATGGCGAAGATGCGCGGGCTGAAAACTACATCCCAGGCCCAATTGCAGATATTTCAAAGATGGTAAGGGTAACAGGCTGGAAGCCAAAATATGACGTCAGTTACGCACTGAAGCAAACAGTGAAATGGTTCAAAAAAAATAAGGGTAAGTATAAAGATTTATATGGATAAAATATCATTTAGAAAAAATGATGAGAATGCCATTAGTGGGAGAAGGTGTGTACATAAGCACCAAATTAACTGAGATATTGATGAATAAAGGTCACGAAGTAACCGGACCCGACAGATCTCTCTTTGGAGGAACTTCGGATAATGTTGAATGCGTCACTAAGATACAGGGTAATTATTTAGTTAACTCATGTGGAATCAGCTTTAACAATATTATCAAAGGGTCAGGGAGATAATGCAATGAATGATAAGTTTTTCAGAAACAAAAAAGTGATGATAACTGGACATACAGGCTTCATCGGTTCCTGGCTAACAAAGTCGCTGTTGATGATGGGAGCAAATATCTTGGGGTATTCGCTTGAGCCACCCACGAAGCCTAATATTTATGACGCAATCGCCTTAAGTAAAGATATAAGAGACCTGAGAAAAGATATCAGGGATAAGAAGTCTTTAAAAGAGGGAATCTATGAATTCCAACCTGAAATTGTATTTCATTTGGCTGCTCAGCCAATAGTTCTCGAATCATATAAGATTCCTACTCAAACCTTTGAGATTAATGTTATTGGTACTGTGAATCTTCTTGACAACTTAAGAAAGACCAATTCAGTCAAGGTTATTATAGTGATGACAAGCGATAAAGTTTACAAAAACAACGAATGGTTCTATCCATACAGAGAAATTGATTCTCTAGGTGGAAGAGACCCCTATAGCGCTAGTAAATCATGCCAGGATATCGTAGTAAATTCGTTTAGGGAAAGCTATTTCCACGACATGGGAGTAAGCGTTTCAAGTATAAGAGCGGGTAATGTCATAGGCGGCGGAGATTGGGGGAAATACAGAATTGTTCCGGACATCGTAAAAGGACTAATTGCAAATGAAATTGTGAAGATAAGGAATCCTAATTCCATACGACCCTGGCAATATGTAATGGAGCCTGTCTCAGGAATGTTAAACCTAGCAGAAAAAATGTGGAATGATACTAAATTTTCTGGAGACTGGAACTTTGGACCTAACGATCAAAAAGCGGCAACCGTAAAGGAGCTTGCTGACAAATTAATCAAAAATTGGAAAGATGGAAGCTACTCCGTAGTAAATGATAGTGAGGTTCGTGAAGCGCATTATCTTCAACTCGATATTAATAAGGCTAAAAATATGCTTAAATGGCATCCAAATTATGGTCTTGAAGAATCCGTAAGAAAAACGGTAGAATGGTACAGGGAATACTACAGAGACAGGAGGAGCGCTAACAAAATCACGGAAGGTCAAATAGAGACATATTTTGAAGGTAAAAACGATGCATGAGGTAATGTCAAAAAATAAATTGTGTTCATTGATTAATTGCTTTGCCCCCTTAAATAAAGCGACAGCATTGTCCTATAGGGTTAACAATATATTACACTAAGAATTGAAGGAGGTCTGGAAGGAACTATGATTGAAAGGAGACGCCGGAAACAGGAAGAGAAACTTGCACTTATCTCGAAGATCGCTGAGGGCGGGAAGGTTGTGGAAACTTGCAGGAAGCATTGTATTGATACTGCAATGTACTGCAAGTGGAAAACATCCTATGAAACTTTCGGCATTGATGGTCTTAAGCCCAAGGGCATGAGACTTCCTAGGACGATGAGGAACCCCATGAAGGAGAACGCTCGGCTGAAGAGAATGATTGCTGAAAAAGAGCTTGCAATTGAACTGCTGCAGGACGTATTAAAAAAGGAGGTCCCGGCAATAATGGAGAAATACGGCGCAATCACAAGTTTTTCTGATGTATCAAGGTATACCGGAATCCCAAGGTCATCATTCTATTCCCGCAGGAGAGAGGGAAAGAGGAGCAGGAAACCCTCTTCTTTCACCATACGCAATGTGGAAGGAGTTGACGAGATCGTTCTAAATTTCACTGTTGAGAACGTGATCGTGGGCCTCCTCTCTCAAGAATTTGTGTGCTACGGTTATAAGAAAATCACAAAGCACGTTAAGAATTTCTGGTACATGACCAACAGGAAAAAGGTAAGGAGACCGATGAAGGAAAACGACCTCCTGAACCATTCGAACGGGCGAGAGAGAGGGAGGCGGGTAATCGATATGAAGTTCAACCTGACCATGCCCAAAGGAATCTGGGGGATCGACATAAAGTATGTCTGGGTTCATGATGAATCCATGAATGCTTTTCTCCTCGTCCTGATGGACTGTTTCACACGCGAGGAGATTGGCCATTACGTAGGGTATTCCTGCAGGAAGAACAACGTGAAGATTGTCACGGGGTTCCCCTTCCACGACAGGGGAACTGGGAACATAAAGAATCTGAGGATAAGGAGTGACGATGACTCACAGTCTATAGCAGGGACGGTCGAGGAATACCTTTCCTCCGTTGACATATCCCACGAAGCGATTAATCCTGTCACCCACCAGGAAGACGGCTACAATGAGGCCATGAACTCTATAACCGAGAGGGAGCTGATCAGGCAGGTCGAATTCGATTCCCTCGAAGATGCGAAGAACATCATTAACGGGTACATGATGTTCTACAACAGCGAGAGAATACATTCAGCAATAAAATACGAGACACCAAAGGAGATACACTAGAAATGTATGGAAAAGAGCCAAAAAGCATAAAATCCTATAAGACAATATTGTCTCCAATTAGGGGTCCTGAGCATAATGATTTTAATAATATATTTTTAAGACCGGTGAATTATCATAATTCGCCTTTTATCTGTGATGATTCCGATGAAATTATTGAATTCCATGATAGTTTCAATGAAGGAAGCTCTCTAGAAATAGATATAGGAACACCTAAAGTTGTTACCAATATTTATGCAAATAATGTGGGTGCAGAAATCTACGCCGTAATATCAACTTTTGACTCTGGTGGCATAAGTGTATTGTAATAATTTGCTTTCTCTTGCAGTACCAACATATAATAACGCACATTTTCTAGATAACTGGTTAGAATATCACATACCCATCGTTAGAATGCATAATATAAGAATTATCATTTCTGATAATAATTCAAAAGATTAAACTGCGGTGATAGTACAAAAACATATGAGAGATTATACATAC
>JAKAUD010000192.1 GCA_021827885.1 Thermoplasmata archaeon
ACCAATATGGAGCTGACACCTATGTAGTTCGGATAACCCAAATATGAATTAGCGAATAGGGAAAGCGTGAGACCTTTGATAACCTGAGGTTCTGTGAGAACGGGTTTTCCGTCAACAAAGAGAATGCCAAGACCATCTTCCACCGTAAACACCACGGTAAAATTCCCATTACTCACATTCTGTGATATAGTTCCTCCGTAATAGAACGTTTGATTTGGAGGATTTCTTAAAAATAACTGCCAGTAATAAGAGAAGGAACTATTATTTTTGCTTGTAGGTATCATTCTTATTCCTATGTTCATAAAGCTGTTTCCGATCACAAAGATCACTGGATTCTTTGTATAATCGCTATAGTTATAAAAATCCAGAGTCTTTACAGTTATCCTCATACCAACCGTAAAATTCAATGCTGCAGGCAATCCAGTAAAATTGGGATATTCAGAGTTCCCGGGCTCTCTATCAACCAGGAGGGAACCGTTCACAAACGAATACTCGGATGGAGTTAACTGAACCTTCACTTCAATGAGGCTGAGGGCAAGCTGTCCGTCAGGTCTTTTGATCGAATATATTGGGACTACTCCATAGCCCTCGCCCGCAAGCTCCTTTTCCACCACCGCTTCCTGGGTTGTAACTATGAGGGAAGTCCGGTTGAAGGTGACGTATTGAAGACTGTACAGAGGATAAGTAGTACTGATCTTCCCTCCTGAGTAATAGTAAAAGTAATCCGTAAAGACTCCAGAGTAATAGTAATAGTTGAAAGTCGATGCCTGGCTTCCCCACACTGTGGAGTTGTTGAAGAAGCCTGCGGAATAGATGTATATTGGGGCTCCGTTTCCATTACTGGCAGAAGAGAAAAGATAATCTTCAGCGATGCTGGAAACCACCGCTATCTGCGGAAGGCCGTAGAATACCCCCCATTGAGAGTTCGGGTCGTTTACTGTCCTGTCAGGGTGTTCTACAAAATAGAAATACCCGAAGACGGACGACGAAACCAAAAGTGCAGCTATAAATATGGAAATAATTATCTTTCTGCCTCTTTTGAAATGCAGACCTTTAGTTTCTGATATAATCAAGCGGTCATTTTTCCTTTCTCTCGACGTATTCGCAGTTTCCCTATTTCTGACAAGTGACCTCTCCCTAAGTACCGCAAGGAACATGAAGAATCCAGAGGCAGAAATTATGTTTAGTGAAGGAAGTGCTGAAATGAAGTTAATGGACCAGGGGACAAGGTTTGTAAGCGAATATATGCTAACTTCCACTGGCGATGTGAGTGCCCACACAAGAAAAAAGAAGAACGGGAATTTGGAAACATCCTTGGGTGATATCCTAAAAGCTCTATAAATGAAGTATATCAACCCGAAATAGAAGAATGGAAGCTCTGCGTACAGCAGTGCACCTGCATGGGCTACGCCAACGCTTGGGTCAGGTCCGCCGTTAACAAACAGGGCTATTGGTGAGAAATAAATTACGTATTTCTCTAAAAATATCGGAAGGCCACGGATTCCTTCAGAGATAAATATGTTGTTAGAACTAAAGTACAAACTGCTGTTCAGTGGCGTGTAGTGGATATTTGATGCCATGTACAACTTATCTACCTCACCTAAACCAAACACGAACAAGAGTACCGCGATTAGTGGCACAAAAGCAAAAATTGCAGTCCTCTTGATCAACGAAAGATGTCCAGCCGAAAACTTAAAGCCCCATAACAGGAGCAGGACGAGCAAAATTACGCCCGTGAATGTTGTCTGGTTGGAAAAGATTCCGTCGATAACCATACCAAAGATTAATATGCCCACTGTGAGTCGAAGATACCTCTTTTTGTGCACTCCGTTCAGTATAAGATAGGCTCCAAGGGAAAGCCAAAAAAGTGAAACAAGGGGCTGTTGCATATAAAATGCCCGAGACGCCTCTATACCGAGAGGGCTCAGAGCTGCGAGTAAGGATGCAAGTAGGGAAACATTTTTGGCGAAGAATTCTCTCGATATCATGTATGTAAGGGGTATGAGAAGTAGACCAAAGACCGCACCAGGCAGCCTTCCAGATAGGGTACTTGGACCCAGAGTTTTAATGCTTAGCAAAAGGCCGTCAAACAAAATTTCAAGATATGTCGTTATCGTAACCGTACGATACAATAGTGAGAAACCATCTATGAATTTTAGAGTTCCAGACCAGGGAACTGCTTCGTCAGACCAGACCCCAGGCGGGACCGCACCGAGGAATGCAAATCTGAACACGGCACCTACAATTACTATAACAATGATGTACCTGTTGTCAGATAGAAATGCATTTATTCCAGTAAATGCGACCATCATCTGGCGCCGCATAATGCCTTTGCCATCATCACGTTCTTTTGGTTCCATCCGGCACAGTTTATCTTCAGGCAATTTAACGCACCCTGTATCTGATGTACAATGCAATAATGAATGTATACCTTAATGATTTTGACCTGCATTTAGAGAAAAACAGTATCAGCTTTTTCAAAAGAACAACAGAAGCAGGATCAGGATATTCCTTTTTGAGAACTCTAATAACCTCACCATTTTCTGGAAGATCACCAAAAATCAGTAACGTAAGGTAGTTCAAGAACATGGCCTTTCTTTCGAGGGCCTCAATAAGTGTCCCTTCGGCTAGTCTGTAGTGTATTACTCTATCGTCCACATCTATTTTGGATCTATTCTTCTTGAAACTCATATATTCTTTAATGGGAATAACGGTATCTAAATGAACAGCACTCTGATGAACAGTGTATCTTGCCAACCTTTTAGGGGTAACTATTATTTTTCCTTTTATTATTAACGTGTAATAATAAGGGAGTACATCAATGACAAAAATCCCGCCAACAAGCATGTCTTCTATACCAAGTATAACATCTCTAGAGAAGCAGGCGTTTAAGGGTATCACGAAGCCAGGTCTCATTAGAAGAGCCTTTTCTTGCTTCTCGTGTGGGGTTCCATCTATTATCATTTCCTCTCTCTGATGGAGAAGGTCATACTTTTCATAATAACTCCTATTCCTCCTGATGAATCGTCTGTCTACCTCCTCATCTTCGTAGTAAAAGTCACAGTCGTGAATAAGAAGTTTTAAATCAGGGTAAGCCGTAAAATACTTGTATACCTCCTCCAGCTTGTTTTCATAAAAAATATCATCATCATCCAGTACTGCGATTATATTTCCAGTTGATACATCAAAAGCTTCTTTGACTCTCTCAGACTTGCTAATTCCTTTGTTGTAGAGGGAGATCACCCCATTCATCCTGAGAAAAGAATCTACATGTGGGTCCTCAAAATTCTTAATGACCAAGATCTCGTATTTGTCTCTCCGCAAAGTTTGATTTAATACTGATTTGACAGCTCTTAAATAATAGTCCCTACGGTCAAATACTGGTATTATTACACTAATTTCCACTTTTTCACTTGGAGATTGGCTATTAACTGCGTTCTGGAGAGTTCCATTCATTGAATGTCACACTCCGTAATAGGTTTTCATGATCTCCATTAGCTAGCATTAATGTATGGAATATTTAAACCTTAACTCTTCAATTTTTACGTAATGTCTCAGTGTCAATATTGAGACTTTCCACCAGTTCCCTTGACTTCTTTGGTATCTCCTCTAGAAACTCCTGCTTTCCCATATCATGGACCTTTATCCTGGAGAGTATGAGAATAACTTCCCTGACGCTGTACTTCCTGTCAATCGGTTCAATATTTGGAAACAAAGGTACAGTTAAAGAAGGCTCAGAAACATATGGGTCGAGAGCATCGTGTTATCGAGCAGGTATGGCCTGTCAGCATCAATTTAGTTCTTCAGTACGCTGAGTGCACGTCCCACATACTCCATCTTCTCGTACAACATATATGTCATCAGGAACGTTATTGAGACCTGAAAGGAGATGTATCATTCCGAAATTCCTTGAATGATCACCATAAGATTTCTTGCTGATCTTCCATACTGGATTCTCACGAGGTAATCCTTGTCCTCCTCAATTTTGGCTACATCGTCCTCATAAGCATAAGCGCTATCTCCTGTCTGAAAGAGCACTGAGATCTTAAGTAATATTCAGGAAGGTATTAGGTGGTACGAGATTGTCTCGCGGATCTTAAGCGTATAATATGCTCTTCTCTATATTCTGTGATATAGAAACTGAGGAAAGGGAACCCGTAGTGTGAACCATCCCCCCTATGAAAGTGGACGAACACGTAGCTATATATGCGATGAATCAACAGTATTATTATTGCGTTCTCCTTCCATCTGTCAAGAATCTTTTTGCGACGCAAAAAGCAAAGAGAAAGGCTCGCTCGAAAAAGGTGTGAAATACAATATTAACTGTCAGAACTCTGTAGAGTGTCTAGGGGCGATATGCCATAACTCTGGTTATCATCTCTGTGTATTTGTCTATAGATGTTTTTGTGTTAAATATTCTTTTAGCTTCAGAGCTACGGTTGATTTTCCCTTCAAAAAAATTTCCCGGATTTGACCTCCATTGATCATAATAATCCAGAATATCATTACCTATCTTTCTTGCGCTAAAACCTGATATCCTTCCCCAATCTATTGAGCTCCCGAGAATGTCTGAGGGACCAGCCACTGGCGTAGAGATAACAGGTAGACCAGCAAAAAGAGCTTCCAGCACGGAGATACTGAAAGGTTCTGCGTTAGAAGTCAGGAGTAGCAGATTCGCATTAGCCAGTTCTTTGATCTTCCTTTCCTCTGAAACAAACTCGATGTAATCCAGCCAATGGATATTCTTAAGCATCGAGGAGTCCTTTCCGCTACCTATCACAGTAAATGAGACATCGTGATTATTCTTCGTAACATATCTTGATACCCTAATTAGTCTCTTGATTCCCTTTTGAAAGTTTTCGATCCTTCCTATAAACAGGACGGTAAAGCGAGAATCGTTTCTGCCGACGGAATACCGTTCCGGTTCTACCCCATTTCCTATTAAAAATATCCTATCTGACGGAATACCAGCATTTATCAGCTTCCGCCTCTGGAATTTGTTCAAAACTTGAAAAAAGTTATTCCCTCTTTGTAGTAGTCTACTTATCAGATGTAGCTGGATCCTCATATACAACTGATATGCCCCTATTACAGGGTGTGAAATCCTGAACTTATCCATGCCTATACCATGCATAAGAAATATATTCTTTGAATCAGAGCAGTTCAACTCCTTCATCTGTTTCCTACTTGGAAGCCTCCATATCACAATCAGGTTGATCGAATGCTTGCTGAGACTTTCCTTGAACGGCATTGAGTGAAAGAATAGCTGTCCGAATTTTCCCAACTTCTGAAACTTAATTCTCTGAAATTTTATACCGACCTTCTCTAGAAAACTGTCGTCAACTCTGAAAGGACCAGTGAAGGATTCATTCTCATAAATTGTGTTTTTAAAACCCGAATTAATCAATCCCTTTGAAATTTTTATTAAAAATATTTCTCCACCGCCATAGAATCTCAGAGATGATGGGAGAAATAACCCTAATTCCGCTTCGCTATCGTACATGTTTCCCCACTGCACCCAGATTTTTGAGGTTCAATAACTTTTTCTCAGCAACACTCTGTCGTCTTTTCACGATGAAAAGGTGTGGATAATTTTACTCATTTTTTCTTTCCCTAAGTTAATAAGTTCGTCTAGATCATTTTCTGCGTACCTTATTCTCGGCTCCCACAAAAAGTCTCTTATAGCATTCTCCAAGCTTTCACTGCTATCCCTCGGGATAAAATCAACATTTACATCAATTGTTCTGGCAATTTCCCTTAGTTCTTCTATGTCATATGCCAAAATCTTTATGCAGTAGAGACGGGCCACGTTCATAACAGCAGAGTATCCGCCTGCTGCGTTATATGGGAGGATAAGAATATCTGAATTTATGAACAGTTCAGGCACCAATTCCTCTTCAGGGTTTTCAATGAAAGAGAATATCCCTGGGT
>JAKAUD010000143.1 GCA_021827885.1 Thermoplasmata archaeon
CAGAGTAATGCATTGTCAATTCTATCGTCTCTATTCTAAGCAATATTCCCGACAAACACTTTCTTGTATTATGCTGTATAACAATAGTTATACAGCTACTCGGACAAAATCTCTAATAATTCCGTCTCGATAACGGTATGTGCCTTTAGTTAAATGTCCCATATGTAATGAAAATGATAATGAAATTATGCTTGATTTAGGTATGCAACCTCCAGCCAATTCTTTGAACGACACTTACGAAGAGGCTATTAGTAACGAAAGGTTTGAACTAGCCCTGCGATTGTGTAATAATTGTCTTTACGTGTGGTTAACCGAAATTGTTCCACCTGATAGACTCTTTAGGAATAACACTTACATAACTGGTGTTAGCACTACGACCCGTAGGGACATGAATAGTTTCTTTCAAAGCTGTCTATTAAACTGTAATCTTACCGGACCGAGAAAGATTTTGGACATTGCATCCAACGATGGCACTTTGCTCGAATACTTCAAAGCAGAAGGATATGAAGTAATGGGGGTTGAACCATCGAAGAACGCATTCGTTCTGGCTGGAGAGAGGGGTATTCCTACCATTAATGATTTTTTCAATCTAAATTTGAGCAAGAAGCTTTTTAATGACTATAATAAGTTTGATTTAATTACAGCTACCAATGTGATAACACACGTTGAGAAACCAATGGAATTTCTTGAAGCCTGCAAGCAATTATTAAACAAAGGAGGGAGCATAGGATTAGAGTTTTATTATTTTGAATCTATTATTGCAAATACTGCATTTGACCAAATATACCACGAACATGTATCGTATTTCAACCTTACCACTTTCCAAAAATTGCTTGAGAGAGTGGGTTTAGAGGCTTATCACGCCGAAGTTGTTCCCTCACAGGGAGGGTCACTTAGAATATTTATTTCTCTGCCCACCCAACATTTGATTGATGATTCCATACCTAATCTATTAGCTAGTGAAGGTTTGATAAGCGAAATAAAGAAGAGATACCAAAATTTTGCAATTTCAGCAATAAAACGAGCGGAATTAATTAAGAAAGTATTGAGCGCGAATGTTCTTAATGGAAAAATTATTGCAGGTTATGGAGCATCCGCTAAAGCAACCGTCCTTACCAACTATCTAAATTTAGATAGACAGATAGTGAAGGGAATCGCAGACTTAAGTTCGACAAAGCAAGGTAAGTATATACCCGGGTCAGGGATTCCTGTCATCGCACCGGAAAATTTGATAGACTTATCTCCCGATATAGTTGTAATCTTCTCTTGGAACATTGCAGAAGAAATAGTTAAACAACTCGCGCATCAATTTGAGAGAAGTTTCATTGCACTACAATTTATGCCAAAGATAACTGAAATTGTCGTAGATGGGGCGAAAATATAATTGAAAGTAGTAATTCTAGCCGGCGGTCTCGGAACGAGAATTAGCGAAGAAACCACTATAAAGCCGAAACCAATGGTGGAAATCGGAGATGAACCAATTCTCTGGCATATAATGAAAATTTACTCCACCCAGGGTTTTTCTGACTTTATCATCTGTGCGGGTTATAAGCAGCATCTAATCAAGGACTATTTTGTTAATTATATGCACAACCATGTGAATTTGGAAGTAGATCTGAACAAAAGACAGACAAAGGTTTTGGGAGAACATGTAGAAGATTGGAAAATAACAATTGTTGATACTGGAAAGTTTACAATGACTGGGGGGCGAATTAAAAGAATTTCAAAATACGTAAACGATGAAGCATTTATGCTTACATATGGTGACGGACTTGCCGATATTAACCTTAAGGCCCTGATTGAGACTCATGCTTTGTCGAAATCGTATACCACTGTAACAGCGGTACAACCAAAGGGTAGATTTGGCTCTTTGGTTATAGCTGAATCCGGGCAAGTCGAGAAGTTCCAAGAAAAACCTCCTGGTGATGGCTTCTGGGTCAACGGAGGTTATTATTTAATGGAACCTGAAATCTTTGATTTTATTGAAGGCGATCAAACGGTATGGGAGGATAAACCAATGTCACAACTTGCTTCACAGGGAAAACTTAATTCTTATAAGCACTATGGTTTCTGGCGACCCATGGATACAATGACTGACAAAAGAAACTTAGAAGAGATGTGGAATTCAGGAAAGGCACCTTGGAAGATATGGGATGACTGAATGGAAAGCAGAAGAATTGCTGTTACAGGGGCCAATGGTTTTATTGGGGCAAATCTATGCCATTATTTCTCTTCTCTTGGCCATGAGGTATATCCCGTGATAAGAAAGGGATCGGATTATTGGAGGCTAAATAACCCTAATGAAAGCATCAAAATTGTTTCTATAAACGACTTTAAAATAGATGCACTTGTAGATATAATGCATGAAATTCGTCCTGAAATCGTATTGAATTCTGTTGGCGCTGACCAAAAAAATACTATTGACAATCCAGAAGCAAACTGGAACTCAAATTTTATGTCACTGATTAGGTTAGTTCAATCTCTGAAGGGATTATCTATAGAGAAGTTTATACATGCAGGTTCCTCCTTTGAATATGGAAATGTTAATGACGGAAATTTACTGTCTGAGAATTTAGAATGCAACCCTGTCAGTGAATATGCCATCTCAAAATTAACTCAAGGTTTTTATTTGAAACATGCTTCCAAGAATTACTCCATGCCATGTGTTGTATTGAGAATTTTTAATATATTCGGTCCTTACGAGTCTCTGAATAGATTGATACCGTACCTCATTGTTAAAGCATTAAAGAGTGAGAAGATATCTTTAATGAATCCTCAAGTTACAAGGGATTTTATATTTGTACAGGATGTTATGCTTGCATTTGAGAAATCGTTGGATTACAAAGCAGAGTCAAGTTATTCATTATTCAATATCGGAACAGGGATTGGAGCAAAGGTACCTGAAGTTGCAAAACTGATTACAAAAATTGTAGGTAATCAATCTGAAATCGAGTTTACTGCAGGCGATTTGAGACCTGAAAACAATATTCCTGGACCAATAGCTGACATTTCTCTGGCAAAGAAGGAACTTAAATGGTTCCCATTACATTCATTACAAGATGGATTGAATAAAGACGTAAAGTGGTTCTCTGATCATCTAGATTACTACGAAAAATCTTAAACTATTGAGTATTCTAGTAATATGAAAGTGCTCGTTACAGGCGGGGCAGGATATATTGGCTCATTGCTAACAGAAATGCTTGCAGATAGAGATTATGAGGTTATAGTTCTGGACAGATTCATGTTTGGGGATACAATTGGCAACCTTGAGAATGTGACAAAAATTTCAGAAGATATTCGATATCTTGAAACCGAAAAATTTATCCGAATTTTAAGCAACGTGGACGCTGTTATTGATCTTGCAGCTCTCTCCAATGATCCATCTGGTGAACTAAATCCTTTGAACACTATTTCAATTAATCATTTAGGTCGCCTGAGAGTGGCTGCACTTTCCAAAGTAGCAGGAGTGGGTAGGTACATTCTGCCATCATCTTGCAGCATATATGGTTTTAATGATGATTTTGTTGATGAAAATTCAAACCCTAATCCTCTTACAACATATGCGAAGGCGAATCTGGCAATTGAAAAAGACAGCTTAGCCCTTAACTCCGATGAGTTTAAAGTCACCGTCTTCCGACTTGCCACGGTTTATGGATTATCGATAAATAGAATGAGATTTGATTTGGTTGTAAACGATATTGTTGGCCAGGTATATACCAAGGGTTTCACAACACTCACTACGGGGGGAAAACAGTGGAGACCATTCATACATGTAAGAGATGTGTGTAAAGGAATACTTCTTGGCTTGGAAAAAAACAGAGACCTTGGAGGAGAGATATTAAATCTAGGATCAAATGATCAGAATTATCAGATCATGGATGTGGCGAAGAGGATATTTCTGGCTCTTGGCAATGATGAGAAGTATGAATGGGTTGGTTCACCTGATACGCGTTCGTACAAAGTTAAGTTCGATAAAATTGCTAAATTGTGGGATTTTCATCCGGATTGGGATATAGAAAAGGGTGCCAGAGATCTATGGAAAGCCCTTGAAGAGGGTAATCTGCGATACGGTGACCCAAGGACAATCACTGTGAAATGGTACATGAAACTTATTGAAGAGGGGATACAACTTTGAATGTTCCTAAGGTTGAGATGAAAGGGGGCAATAATAAGAGAAGTTCAAGATTGTGGTGCACACTAAAAAAAGAAGGAAATGATTTATTCTTCAGCCTGGTTGATTACCGCAACAACTACTTTACCAGTAACGATCCTGAGAAAATTATAGAATTCTATAACGGCTTTGAGAACCGCGATCAACTGATCCAGTGGATGAAAGAGAGACCGAATGGTACTCACACCATCTACGAGGTAGAAGGTGACAACGACATTATCGTTGTGATAACTACAGCAGATTTCAATGGAAAATTTGCAAATGAATGCAGGGAGAATATATTTAAAGGACTTCATATAGTATTCGTGGAAAGTGGCGGAAGGGACGATTTCTATTTCAATTATGCACGCAACTGCAATGTCGGCATAAAGAAGGCCATGGAGTATAACCCTAAGTGGGTTGTTGTCTCCAACGATGATGCGTTCAAAATTGATGATGTAGATGCACTGGTTAATGGACTGACAAAGTTAGATAACAAAAAATATGATACCGTCTTCACACTCCCCCCATCTAGATATCATTCACATAGAGAGAGCATAGGAAAGAGAAATCTGGTTAGATCGCTTTTCTATTCCACATATGATTCATCGCACCGAATCAGAAAGAAAATTGAGGATAAATACAACATTAATTACATGATTCGTCCGGGAAAAGGTATGTCTAAAATAATGCTGAATAATGTAGAGAATATTATACTTACGCAAGCATTTGGGATATTTAGCCCTAATTTTTTAAGGAAATTTACTAATGGACCATACGATCTCGTCTATATAAATAATATTGAAGAATTTGATCTATCGTACGAGTTAAACAAAGAGGAGAGGCGACTTGGTTACATAAATTATAGAGTTGGTGACTACGTTGGTACGTCTCTTGGTAACGGAAAGGATAGATGGATGCGTTCTCTGGCAAGCGAAGTTTATTTTAATTTTAAGCTAGAGAATAGACTAACACCTTTTGAGAAATTTAACCCCATTATTTTAGATTCTTCCCACTGATTATATCTTTTCCTCCTTTATACTCTTTCTGGAATGCCACTTGAAGTTCTGCTGTTCATAGCAAAGCCATATTCTGACCTTCTTCAAGAGTCGGAGGAGTTGGTTTTGACTGCGCCGTAAGCAGCAGGTTCAATTCAACTCATCCTTCTCTGTATGATATATTCATCGTAAGCCTGTTTTCTCTTGAGCATGCAGTATATCGTCCTGAGAAGATGTCTAGCGGCAGCTATTTTCGCCTTCTTTGATCCAGATCTTTCCGATATCCGTTCACAGGCAATCGTAATGGGTGAATCC
This sequence comes from Thermoplasmata archaeon, assembly GCA_021827885.1. The sequence continues at coordinate 5,464 of JAKAUD010000143.1, forward strand.
TTCCTGATCATCTTGTGTATCTGAACGCACTCAACAAGCAGGTACTTCAGGAACGTATTGCCCTTTGCTATGTGGCCCTTCCACTCCATGTTTCCGGACTGGTGTATCCTGGGAACCATGCCGTCGCAGGAGAATATGTTGTCCTCGCTGGGGAAGAATGAGAGAAGGATTAGCTTATCTACTTACCTATCATTATCAGTCATGCGGGGCGGTCAGCAGTTTCTTACTTACTTAGTTTACACAAAACCGAAAGTCTGGATACTCCTTGTTTTCGTTGCTGCAGTCGGTGCAATCCTTGCAGTCAGACAACCACATTCCGGTGGCATATATCTCGTAATTCTAGCCATAACGGCCGTCACCCTGGGATCAGCTGGAGCAGAAGGGATCACGAATTACATAGACTCTGATATAGACGCAATAATGCAAAGGACAAGGGATAGGCCATTGGTTACTGGAGCTA
>JAKAUD010000043.1 GCA_021827885.1 Thermoplasmata archaeon
TCCTGCTCCTGTCTGGATGCCCTGACCTTTCCCCCATGCAGCACAGTCTGAATCTTCAGTTCCTCCTCAAGCCTATTCTTTAGCCATGTTTTAATTTCTTTGAAGTGCCCCATAAGTGCCTTGTATTCGATGGTTTCTCCCCTGTTTTCTGTTTCGCCTTCCAGTAACCTGCTTATAACCTCGTTTGGATTCTGTACAATTTCCTTGCTCCCATCAAGAAACTTTAGAACCCAGTGGAAGTCCTCCCTGTTCCGGAATAGAATGAAGAGCCCATCCCTGTCTGAATGCTTATAGGCACCTATCCCAATGGGCAATTCACTGAGCCATTTCTCACCTCTCTTGCTCATGATGTCTGCGAGAGTCTCAATAGGATCCTTTGTGAACTGCTGTATTTTTTCTCTCAGGACATCGAGTATCTTTGGATCGTTTCTGGCAATCGCTTCCTGTATTCCAAAATCCCTCGGGGAGGCATCTTCGCCAAGAGTTGTCGAATCTATTCCTATCGTACCGCTAATGAGGTCAATCCTCCTGTACAGCTTTCTCATGACGCTGAGAAAATGCGCCAGGCTCTTTGGGTCGTCCTCGTTCCCATTAACCGGTAACATATTTATAATGAAAATTTCATCATAATCCGACCCGATCCTGTCGATCCTTCCGGCTCTTTGAATCAGAACCACAGGATTCCAGGGGAAATCGTAATTCACTATATACTGTGCATTCTGAAGATTCTGGCTCTCGCTCAGGACGTCAGTACTTACGAGAATCCCGCCATTCTTCATGAAATCCCTTATAACTGGAGTCTTGTCAGCCTTTGAGAACCCGGCCCTGTCCCTGCAAACGGATCCGGTGGTCAGCATTACCTTATCTTTTATTCTTTCCTTCATGTGGCTATAAACGTATTCCGCAGTGGCAAAGTACTGGGTAAACAATATGACACCATTTTTTCCAGACAGCTCAATTCGCTTGATTCGGTCTAAAACTTGGTCCAGCTTTGTATCCCGTTCTGGCAACTCGCCAATTATCTCCTTGATAACATTTATGTCTCCTTCGCATTTTTTAGCATAATCCTGCTTCTCCGCCTCGTTTAGTTTGCATCTTTCCAGTATTCCATTGTTCTTTCCAGAGAATAATTCATCTGGAGAGGGAGGGGACCACTCTTCTTCATCCTCATACATGTCGGTGAGTTCACCCTTCATCTTTGGTGGCACAAAATAACCCTCACGCAACGCATAATCCATACTCCTTTTGATATAATTGAGTAAAGTCTCCATGGTCATCCTGAATGCCTGGATGCTGCTCTCCAGGCGCTTGAAGAAATTTATCCTCATCAAAATCTTAACAAGATCCTTCAGGAATTTCCTCTTCTCTTCTTGAACTGCTGAAGCTATGGGAGTACCATCAGGGAGTTTCAGTTCTTTTCCCAGCTTGTCGATGGCATATTCGTAGTAGATGAAACTCAATCTTTCAAATGCAGCGTCGATCTTTTCGTAATCCACTCCAGTTGCATATCGATTCGCTGGGTCAACATCCAACATTCTAACAGGAAATTTCAATCTTGACTCGCTTAGCACTTTCGCAAGTTCCCTCGACGTCCTGACGACAAATTTTCTCAGTATGGCGTCAATGTCCACTGGCTCATCATTTCTCCAGAGCTTCTGCTGCATCGAGAAGTAACCCTTGAGAGAAGGGCTGATATCGGATATTGAATCATCCCGGAGATAGAGAGACAACAGGGAATAAAGATCCATTAGGCTGTTGTTTATTGGAGTGGCAGTAAGTAAGACGATCTGCTTTTCACCCGCAGCCATAAGATCTCGCAAAGCGCCATACCTGTTTGAGCCCGATGACCTGAAATAATGGGCTTCATCAACGATTATGAAGTCTTTGTCCTGAAATTCCTTGATTGCTTCGTCTGGGTGTGCTGATAAGTACTCCGAACCCTTTGAATCGATATGGACGTGCGTCTTGTCCATCTCATCCTTCCATGTTGTTTCAAGAGCGCTCTTTGGCGCTATCAGAAGTGGGTTTTTTCCGTCGTTTATCGCCATTACAGCCAGATTTATGGCCACTCTTGTCTTACCCAATCCCGTTGAATCCGCTATCACAACCCCGTTGTAAGTCTTCAGGATCCTTGATGCCTGAATTGTGGACAGAACCTGATGCGGAAACAGCGTTTTCATGAGATTGTTTGTTCTTGCCTCATCAAGCTGGGGTCGATACACTTCGTAAAGAGCCTTTGCCAGAACTTCATAAGGTGTGTGAGTTACAACATAATTCTCGAGGAGTTCGAGGAATCCCTTTTTGAAATCTGCAGAATTATCATCTTTCCAGAGGTCCAGGAACCATCTTATGAGTTCGTTAACGGCCTCCCTGTCGGTAGTAAGCATGTTGAGTTCCCGGTTGCTGATAAGTCCCCCTCTAGTGAAATTGCTTGACCCAACGGCAGCAAAGCCGTTTGAAACGCCCGAAAATGAGGGAGATGCACCCATGTATGCCTTGCCGTGGAAGAATCTACCTTTCACCCTCCGAATTTCAACATCATCCTGTTTGAAATATTTGAGCGCATTTCTCAGGAGAGTGAAATAGCTCTCGTCATCCTCGTTTTCAACGACTTCGTTACCAAGTATTCCCTTCTGTTCATTCCTGAAATCATCATCAAACGATTCGAGTTTTCTAATCACCTCTTCCTCGAATTTCACGCTCTCCGATGGCTCCCGACCCAGAAGCAACTTGAGAGGCTTACCCTCTAAGCCAGTACTTACACTGCCATAGCCGGCCAAGTTGAAGTAAGCCGATGCAATCGCTATTTCCTTCGCATGGCTCATTTCCTTGTTCAGAGTTGATGACAGGGTCTCATTGCCGTTGTCAATTATCTTGGTCATTTTCAACTCCTGCCCTCTTCAAGGGTCTATCTGCTTTGATAAGACGATCTTCAACAACTTCTATATAGTCTTCGTGTAGATGCTGAACAAGCTCTTCCAAATTGGAAAAACCCATCGCCTTGGCTATCGCAAGGTCGAGGAGAGTCCTGCTTTTTTCCTTTACTTCTTTATAGTATATTTGAGGCCTTCTGGATAAGAGTTGGCGTTCGTCGTAGATAAAATCTATCGTATCTAAATCTGGGACGAGCATCATATTGTAATCTTCGACCATGATATCGAGGGCACCGCCACCGAGTCTTCTTGCGTACAACTCTACTACAAGAAGAAAAAATGTTGAGTTCAGATACTCCCACAATTTGAAAACACTCTTACTGTCGCATGTATATAACCTGTGGTCCACAATTATAGGTTCTTTTGAGATGGGTACAAACATAGTATCCATCATTGACATTGGTAAGACAACTTTAGAAGGTTTCAGGTCGGGAAGTTGGTACCATTTCTTTCTATTTTTTGTGGTTTCCAGATTTTGATATCCTATTATCTTAGATCGCTTCCCTCTCACTTCAGTTTCCCTGTTTTCTCCCCATCCTATATATTTTAGAGTAATCTCACCGGGGGTTGAAGTGTAAAGACAAAGAGTCGTCAGACGTTCAATGGAAAAACTCTCTATCTGCCTTGGCGACCTTAAGAGAGCCTTTGTGTCAGATTGGTTTATGACGAATCTCTCACCACCCTCATTCTCTATGTAAATCAAGCCCTGCTCCTTTAACTCCATCTCATCCCTGGCACTGACCCCCCATTCCTCGAACCTCTTCGGATTGGAGAGATAGTCCGCTTCGTATTGCCCAGAAACATCTTTCATGTAGAAGAATTCGTTTGCTCCTGTTGTGAATCCTCTTTTGATTTCAGCGAAATCCCCCAGTTTATGAGTGAGCTTTGGCATAATCTCTTTCAGGAAAAATTCCGGTGCCCTGAGGTAGAACCACTTCCCCGGTCTAAGGTCTGGTCTCCCCATGGGAATCCTCCTAATGACGTTCTTGGAAGCATAATTCTCAAGGTAAGTGAAATCAACAGGGTCACTTTGCATGTCATTTCCGTAAATCGATATGACAGTGTTGATATCCGCCTCAAAGGATCGGTTCCTTTGCCCGAATATGGCGATTAGTCTGCTCTTCAGGTAGCTCTGAAGTTTTTCTCCGTAAGAGGTTTCAAGCCACTTGTCAGATGATATTACGGAAACGTAACCATTTGGCTTGAGCAACCACAGGGCTCTCTGGAAAAAATAAACGTAGAGGTCTGACTTCTTGTCGAATTTGTAAGTATCAGTGTAATACTTCTTCCTCTCCTGCTGAATTGATTCCTGCCTCACGTAAGGAGGGTTCATAACAACAATGTCTGCAGGATTCACCATGTAGCTCTCGATGACCTCAGGGTTCAGACCGTATTTTCTCAGATTCTCGGTGTGAGATGCTATGCGCTTTTTCAGAGACCTCTTGTTCTCGTTATCGTGCTCGTTGGAATACTGTTCAATCAGTTTTTCGACATGGTCCCTTTCTTCCTCTATCTCTGGCGTTATCTTCTTCTGGACGCTCTGGAGTTCTAGGGAATCCGGGATATCAACAATCTTAAAATCAAGATTAGGCAGCGGTACCGGGACATCTTGGTCAATAATCATGGATAGCCACATCCTTAGTCTGGCGATCTCAACTGCTTCCGGTTCTACGTCAAAGCCGAAAAGATTTCTGTGGATTGCCTTTTTGTATTCATAGGGGTCGGAGTTCCAGCCAGCAATGGAATCGGCATCGATAATTATGGAAACAATTTCCTGCATCATCACTACCAGAAAACCGCCGGAACCAACGGCAGGATCGACCACTCTGACTTTGAGAAGCCGTTCTTTCAGGTTTCTGATTTCATCTATCTTTTTGCTCTTCCTGAGGTCTTCCAAATATAGGTCAATGCCGTCCTGCATGCTCTTGTTATCTGAAGTGTACCTATCTTGAAGCCCCAGATAACGAACCAAGGCACGTCTGCAAATGAAGGAGATCTCGTCCTTTGGTGTGTAAAATGTCCCCTTCTCCCCCCTCTCCTTTTCAAGCAGTAAGTTCTCAAAGACCGTTCCAGTCAAGGCAGGATCTATACTTACTTCCACTTCAAGGGGGGCAGTTTCGTCTACGGTAAAATTGTATTCATCGAAGAACTTGCGAGCTTTATGAAACGCATCGTTCAGAATTTCGGAGATTCCAGACTCCTTCTCCCGGGTTAAGTAATCTTCCCTGTCAAACAGGGAACCATTTAAGAATGGTATTCCCTCGAGCTTTCCCGTGTTCAGACCGTCGTAGTAAAGATTGCTCAACTCATGGTAATTCTGAATGGCATCTACAAACTTCTTGTTTCCCCTGAGCCATCCTTTTTTCTGCAGGAAATAGAGGAACATCAGCCTTCCAAGGAACTTCTGGGCAAACGATCTCGTGTTATTCTCCAGGTAAGGTTTAAGGTTGTCCAACAGTTCCTGAAATAGATCCCTGTACTGATTGAAGAAATCGTCCCTGACTTTCTGGTATGGGAAAAACGCATTGTTGTACAGCTTCAGCAGCTCTACCTTGTCTTCCACATATTTCATTGACTGGAGCACGAGCTTATCAGTGTGGTACAGTTCGTCAGAAAGGTACAGGATTTTTGCCTCTGAGTTATAGCCCACTCCAGGTATTATGCTCACATAGGATTCCGAAGAATTTGTCAGAACAACTACCGGGCTAAGCAGGTTGTTTCTTTTCCACGACCTTGCGATGCCCACGCATCTCCCACGGGAAAACTCCTCGTTCTTTACCTCTATTACAACTACATCCATCAAGTCATTGTTAAAGAGTCTGGTCACCTTCAAAGGGTTTGTATTTCTAGGTAGTATCTTCTGCTCCCTCAAAAGAGCCAGAGGAAACTCCTGAACCTTCACAGGATAGTCCAATTCTCTGAATAGGTCTAGCCAGAAGTCCAGTCCAAATTTCCTTGAGTTAGCCATGCTCAATCGGCCC
>JAKAUD010000205.1 GCA_021827885.1 Thermoplasmata archaeon
TATCCCCATGGATTCTAGGTGATCTAATTCGAAAATCTCTAACTAATTTCACTTCCCAATTTGTATTACACTTATTACAAAAAGAATTTACTTCTAGGATTAACCCAGGTTTCTACTATATTCAAAATCAAGAGAAAGATGATTTGCTTCGACTCAACCAATTTTGAATACTTTTAATATACTCTCCTTAAATGTAGGATACCATTGTGGAGGTTGTCGAGCCAGGTTAAAGGTGATAGATTTAGGATCCGACTTACTTCTGGAAGCATTTCTGGCTGGTTTGTCTAACGATTATTACCCAACAACGGAATATCGAAAAGAGTTGGAAAAAGTGAGTGAATTTTTGTTTTGAGTAATTTTGAAGGTGTCTTTCTCTCACATAGTCAAATAGGCTTTGCAGAGCAATGTTCTTTCTGAAAAAATTTAGCTGAGTATTTAAAGCAAAGTTTATAAACTGCATGGTAATAATTATCATGCAAGGAGAAACTAAAATCACGAGTGTGAGAATTAGTATTGACCTGCTCGAAAAAGCCAATCAACAAGGGCTGAATCTTTCAAAGTGGATGAATGTCAAGCTTGATGAGTTTTTGAATGGGAAACTTACAACGATTTCCAACAACGAAAGAAAGATAACAAGAGAGCTTGCAGTAAGGATGACAGATGGTTTCAAGGCATGGCTGATCTCTAACAGAAATGACAGGAATTACATCAAGAGCCTTGAGGTGTACCCCATGAAATACTTCAATGGCTTGATTTTGTCATCGCCTCAAAACATCATAGAATACACTTCAAAAATGAAAACAACCTCAAAGTACCCCATTCTCGCACTTAGGTTATATATTAATTATCTTGAGGAGACACAGCAGTTATCGTCGGAGGATGCAACCCATCTGAAGAAAGTTCTCAAGGTCAAGAAATCAAAGCCTGACACATACGTTCCGACTGATGAAAGGATCAAGGAGACATATGATAAATTATCAAATGACGAGGATAAGCTTCTCTTCCAAATACTGGCATTCAGTGGCGTCCGGATAACGGAAATGTCCAAGATGCATTTGGAATTTGACCCTCAAAATCTCACTAGAAAGGGTTCCTATGCAAGATATTCCCTTAACTTCAATTGTGGTCAGAAGAGGTCTTTCTATGTTTATATGCCGATTGAGGTAGCTGACAAGGTGAGAAGATTTTACAAGGTGGATGCCAAGGCCATCACGAAATTGTTTGGGATAAAGACAGGATTAACACCCAAATACTTTAGAAAGTGGTTCTACAACAAGGTCATAATGGCTGGAGTACCTGAAAGTGTGGCAGACTTCTATGAGGGAAGATCACCTGCAACTGTTGGGTCATCAAAATATCTTGCTAAGACACAGCAGGCAGACCACTGGTATGGAACAGCAATGGAAACATTAAAAGATATTATCCTAATTTGATTTTTATGGACTCTAATTTTGTATATTGTGTAAAATGTACTAAGCGCTTCAAACCTGTTAATGCATATAGGATATTTCTAGATGAGGTAGAGGAAGTCCCTTGGAGCACACCTGAACACCGTGAATATAAGGGAGGCAATCATACCTATATATGTTCTGAAAAATGCTATCACGACTTCAAAAAGAATATGAAAGAATTCTGGGATCCGAAGGGTGTATACTGAAAATATTCATATTAAACTTCATTCCGATCCGGTAACTAATGTAAGGATTAAACCATTAGATGATCCATAGCATTAGAGATTAAAAAACAATGAAGAACGTATATTAATGTTACATGCACAGGCTTTCTTACTTACCATTGGATATAGAAATTTATTTAATCAAACAAAATCTATACATTTGTGCACAAACTAATAACTGCAATGATTGTAGTAGCAGTTCTGGCATCTGGCTTAACAGTTGGATTAGTTTATCATGATGACCATAAGAATATGAAATCTCCCGGAACTTTAGTTCCAGTTCCAACAACAAATAATACTAATTCAAATAACACAACAAGTTCCAATAATAAAACTTCAAATAATGCATCAGGGATTGTCATAACTCAGTACTCGGTGACCAACAAGACTGTGGAAATACCGAATCCACACTATGACCTTATGCATATCAGGGTTTATGTGCCAGGGGTTTCAGTACTTTCTTTGTCTGTAACAGATCCCAACGGCAATGCTCCATTTGATTCTGGCTTTAGCCAGACGATCTCAGGATACTACAACACTACAATTCCTATATCTTTCTCCTATGTGAATGAAACTGGAATCTATCGATACTCTCTTTCACTAGGTTATAACTCCTATACTGCTACCAGAGTTTTGAACATTACAGTAATTCCTAGAATGACCGCTTATTTAAATGGACCTACAGTCGGGGAAGTTGGTGTGAGCGAAGTATGGGGTGTATCTATTAGTGGCGGTATGAAACCGTATAACCTTTCGTGGGTTGTTTCTAATTCCGGTTCTTCCTTGAACGAAAGCAATACTGGAAACACCCTTTCATATGTACCAACATTGAATGGCACTATTTCAGTTCTAGTTATAATCACAGATATACTTGGTTATCATTACACCCTAAATAAGGAGATAACCGTGGAAAGAGATTTAGGTAAACCTATAATTTCTGCATATGATGAAGGCAACCCTGTTACGCAGCTAAATCCTTTTACTATTAATGTAGGTCTTGACGCTCTATTCCAGGTCAGCCTCAACAGTACAGGCGTAATACCATACACTTACCATTGGTACCTAAATAACACTCCCATCGACCCAAACTATCTTGATCTCTCCCAAATAAACTATGTGTTTATATATCCCGGTAATTACGTTGTAAGTTGTAATGTTACAGATGCAAACGGTTTTTCTCAAAACTCTTCTATCCCAGTAAGAGTTTATTCAGATCCTGTTGTCAACATATCATCGCTACAGACCTATGTGATTGACGGAAATAATGCTTTTATTAGCGCAAAAATAACCGGTGGATCTGGTGATTTTAAATATATGATTGATGGGACGTCAGGATATACTTCTGGGTCGTTTAATGTGGCTTTGTCTAGTTTTGATCTCGTTACAGGTGATAATTCAATAAAATTATATCTGCAAGATTTAAAAGGAGGATGGAATGCCCAAAGCAACACTGTGAACGTTTACTTCTACTCGTTAAATCCTTCAATATCAGTTGGCAAAACGCTGATTGATGCAAATATGACTGACCAGTTGAATGGAAGTTATTCTTACTCCGGTTCAGGATCAGGATTTGGACCATACACGTTTGGGTGGTATATCAACGGCAAATACTATTCAAACTTGCAGAACGTGAATGCCCTCATAGAGGACTCTGGGAAGGTTTCAATAGAATTTACAGTCACAGACTCACTGGGTCAGTCTCAGTCAACTACCTCGTATATCAAGGTAAATCCAAAACTAAACTTTACACTTGCTTATACTGAGGCCCCACAGTATGGATCGTATGTAGTGAACATATATACCAATATAACCGGAGGAACATATATAACAAATGTAAGTTCTTACTATCCCGGTGTCAATGAATATTATTACATTAACTTCTATGCTGGTAATTTGGATTATCAACCCTATGCATCTGGATTACAAAAGAATGTTGTTTTAACTCAAGATTACATCGCTGGGGCAAAGACGACTTTAAAAGTTGTTGTCCAGGATGGAATTGGAGATACCGTCATAAAATATATAACAATAATCACTCCGTAGCTTCCCTCTTCAATTATTTATACTCTCTTTGGTATTGAATGAATTGCTACCTCATCAAATTTTCTTGAAGGCAAACACTGATAGTACAAGGTTATCCAGGTTTAATCTTCAGGCAGGTTGATGATAAAAATATTACAAGCAGTCAGAAAAATAAGGGAGGGATTGTAAAATATTCATAGATAATAGTATCAGAGTTTCTCCGGTGATCCATACATTTCTGCCACATTCATTGGTGGGATTATTTCAACCCACAATCATGAATAGGCAATATTTGCGTGAAATATGTTTGCTATTGCTGAATTAACCGCATCATCGAAACTCGAACCATGGGATATGCTATCCTCAATCATCTTCAAATTCTGCTTAATCATTGTTCCATAGTACTTTGGCGGCACAATTTGTGTGTCTCCAAGCATCATGAAGATTCTTGCAGTTGCATTTCTCCACCTCTGTTGCATGTTGTTTTCTACCCAGACTTCTATTTGTCCTCCTTTAATTTCTGACATCTTGCTTGTATTTCTCATGGCATACCATCATACTTCTTGCTATGGTCGCCTGTATTTTCTGGCTTGTCTCCCACGTATCTGTACCTTGTGTGACCATCAGGACCCACTCCATCTGGCACTAATAGCCCTTCCTCTTTCCCCTCCTTCACTGCGACAGCCAACATAACAAACGACCTGAGTTGCAGAAGTTGCATCCTTCCTTTCTTTGGATTTTTGGGCTTTCCGCAAAGGATTTCCTGTAATTCGGTCTCTTCAACAGTTGGCTCACCATACAGGTCATCATGGAAGAAAGCTCGGCTGTTTTCCAGATTTTCTTCAATCCAGTCAAAGGCTTTCTTGAGTTTTGGACGGGTATTCTTTGTAGTCTTTCTCTTCTTCAGTTGCAGGAATACTCTGGGTCCCCCTACGTATAAAAATATCACCTTCCCTAAAAGCTATCTTCCTCTTTTCATTTGAATCTAAATAATATCCAGTTTTTGTAGGAATAAGGATAACTGTGGATGGTGGGATATAAACTATGTCAAATCTCAAGTTTTCCCCTTCAAATTTTCTAAAAAATTCTCTATACAATAATTCAATCTTAAAATTGGAAAATGAGTTGAACTTTTCCTTTAAAACTGCTTGGTCTAATTCAAATTATTGGTGCAGTCCTACAGGTGTGAAAGACCGTCTTCTCTCATTTCCCGTTCTTTTCTGATTTTTAGTATCTCTAAACCCTATGATAATGAAACCTGATCCGACATTTGAAAAAGCAAATATGTCCTTTGCGATTTTTGGAAAGTTATTCCGGCCTAAGTCTATAGTTTCTTTAAAGTCTAAGAATGCATCTTCTCTGTCAAGTGCAATCAAGTAATCTACCATTATATCTCCAATAGGGTCCACGTCGACCTCAGGAGTCATCACTTTCTTAGAGTACAAAATCTCACCGACTTACTGCGCACCCATGGAAAGCAAATACTTCATTAATATAAATTTACTTTCATTTATACAAATAGATAAATAAAGAAAATGTTGAGTAATTGCCATTAATTTCTCAGGGTTAATAAAGATTATGTTACTTATTTCTTAAGAATCTTGGAGCAAACTGGTCGTAGAAGATATAACTTTAAGCCATGAGTCATAGTCCAAAAAAAATTACTGTTTATCGAATTGCTTGCTCAAATTAGAGATCCTTGATTTTAGCCAGATGTAGTCTTTGTTCTCAATCAAGCCATTATCTTCCAGCTTATGTGCCATCTCAATGAGTTTAGGCTCCATTGAACTCCATTCTTTTCTAATCTCCTTACTTATGGCTAACTGTTCTTCCGTCCCTAGCTTCTTTTCAGACTTCTCTTTTGCCATATGATAATATTCATAAGCGTTATTTAAACCGTTATTTTCTGGGGTTGGACAAATTATCAAGAAGCCGCTATAAAAATTTGCAATCCAATTTGTATTCCACGTATTACATGTATTACAAGAAAAATGTTCAAGCCCAGATAATCAGATATACGCCAACGATTAAAAGTGAGAGAAAGATACTTTTCTTCATCTCAGCCAATTTTGAATACTTTTAATATACTCTCCTTAAATGTAGGATATCATTGCGGAGGTTGTCGAGCTAGGTTAAAGGCGATGGATTTAGGGTCCATTCCCGTAGGGGTCCGCCGGTTCGAATCCGGCCCTCCGCACTTCGTAATAGAGA
>JAKAUD010000209.1 GCA_021827885.1 Thermoplasmata archaeon
ATGGAACCCCATACTAGAGCGAAACACAGTATATTGACCCGCTACTTGGGGGGGTGGTTTCCAATAATGTCCACGTTCCCAAAAATTTTGTATTTAGATGGATACGCTGGCTCAGGAATTTATGATGATGATAGTCCTGGATCACCATTAATTGCATTGAGAATGGCAAGAGATCACTTTCTGAAGAGCCAGATTTCAAAGGGTGAAAAGGCATTCTATTTCATTGAACGTGATAAAAAGACATATTCTACCCTATCACACCTAATTCACGAAGAGTTTGGTCCTTGCAATAGTGACGGACTCTGTGACAGGCTTCCATCGAACTTTAAAGTGTATTTGCAGAACGGAGACTTCAACACGGAGCTAAATGAAATACTCAATCACTCGATGGAAAAGGGAACTAGTATCGTTCCTACCTTGTCTTTTATCGATCCCTTTGGTTATTCTTTGGACCTAGATATTCTCTCGAAGATATTATCATTCAAGCACTGTGAGGTTCTATTCACTTTCATGAGTGGTTTTTTAAGTCGGTTTGTTTTTGAGGAAGCACATCTACAATCTATCATCAATACTTTCAATGTAGACAAAGGCACAATTGCATCAATTCGAAGCAAAACAGATGAATCTGAAAGGGAAGATGAGTTTGGTAAATTGCTTGTTAACATAATGAAAAAAAATTTGCCGGCAGATGAAGAGTTGTACTGGCTATCCTTTGAGATGATTGATAATTACAATAGACCATTGTATAGGCTCATCTTCTTTACTAAGAGCGAGAAGGGTATGCAGGTTATGAAAGATGCTATGTTCGATATTGGGGGGGGAGGGGTTTACAGATTCTCTGATTTCTACTTCAATCCTGGTCAGGCATCAATCCTAGATTATTCAGGGGACTCCCAGCCATGGGTAGCTGAAGCAGCAGAATATTTACATTCAAGAATGGCCTATCAGGACTGGACGATAGAGGATTTTAAGAGATACGTGCTCCTTAAAACTCCATACATTTATCGTGCAAGGATATTGAAACAACTGGAAGACAGTGGTCAACTTGACGTTATATCTGATGTAAAAAGGCGACCTGGGAATTATCCCTTAGGGTCCGTATTAAGATTTATTTAGGGGTGTTCTCTCCACCATCTTCCCTTTAAGTGAAATTCCAACATAACCGCATTAAATCTTCTTTCGATCACTGAATCAAACCCATCGACATTCACTCTTTCTCCTAGCGCCTGCTCTAGCTCTCCGATGTTCGATCCTCTAGTGTGAAGACATTCCCCATATATGTGGTCGGGTCTTATTTCACTCAGTAACTTGGCCATATCTCTAAGGTCCTTCTCGTAATCCGGTCTGACTTTCACCGACGGAAATATAGGGGCGAGTATCACTCCCGTATCTAGACCTAATTCTTTTGCCTTCTTAATAATCTCAAGTCTACTCTCCGGATCCGCAACCCTAGGCTCTATTAGATGGGCCAGATCGTGATTCATGGTGGCTATAGAGATCTGCACTCTTACAGTGTCTTTGAACTCCGATAAAAATTCCAAATCCTTGATCACTAGAGGGGATCTAGTTTGTATGCAGAATCTTACACCATGTGGCAACGCTTTTTCTAGTATTTTTCTTGTTATTTTCGTCAGCTGAGGCAAATACGGGTCATGAGTGGAAGACATCATTACTTCTACCCCTTTCCACCTCTCCCAGTTCGTTTTTTCAATTGCCTCATCAATATTGTAAGGAAAATAGAAGTAATTCCCCCAAGATCTGTTGACCCCCCTTCCTACTCTCTTTTCACCGTACTTCTTGTGTATCTGGTCCACATAACAGAACCTGCAAGCATGGGTGCACCCTACCGCGTAATTAATTGCCCAGCCGTCTGAAAGCTCCTTTCCGACTCCCCCCTTCTCTATCCACGTTAGCTTTGACGGTTTTATCAGTGGTGGATTTATCTTATACGTTCCCTGAAGAACGGTCCTCATGTCTTTGTGGAAAAGGTACTCTTCAATGCTTTCATTCTTCGCTTTGACCTGAGCTATTCTCTTCTTCCTAATTGTTATCCAAGCTTTCTCCGCAGCCCTTTTTTGTCTTTCTGAAACTGATAATGAAATTGTCATAATCTAGCCTACTCGTACCTTGGAAATTTCGTGCTTCCCTTTGATGATAAATTCCTTCAAAAGATCTACCATTTTTTCCTTGACATCATTGTACCCATATTTGTCTACGTATTTTTTGAAAACTTCCTCGGGCACGTATATATTTGGCATAATAACCAAAGGAAGCGAAGAATAATAATTCTTCTAAGAAGTCTTCTTCCAATTTTGTCACCTAAGCTACCTCAGGAGTATTACTATGTCCGTGTCTTTTTAACTTCATCATCTTATCTTTCAGCTCCTTCAAATTAATTTCAATCTTCCATTAGCTCATCAACATTCTTATTAAAAATCTCCGTGATCGTGAAATTCATTACATCCTCCTCACCCTAAAAGCACTGGTAAATAGCTTGCGAGACTTTGAACCCTTCGTCACTTCCTGAAGTTAATTCCCTAGCGACCTCTCATTCCAGTGACAAATTCCTTATGAGTCCATTGTTATTCACGCTAATCCACTTTCTTTTTTAATTCCTTTAACATTCCACGAGAATTTGGTCCCCACCATTGTAATATGTAGTGGAAGTATTCCGCCTAAAGTCAAGCAATTCCCTTAGGTCTATCCTGCTTGGTTTTTTCATCCTTCCTTCAACCAGCTTGGGAGATTCCCAGTCTAATTCTTTGTTTTTCATGTACATCACACCAAAATATCAGACCAGATATTTGAAATTAAATAGGTGTTGTGAAAAATATGAAGATGAAATATCTTCAGAGCCAAGGGCGATCAGAAACTTGAGATAATGAGTCAATAGAGAGACATACTTTAGGTATTAGAAGAGGTATTGTAGTGGTAAATGCAGAAACTTAGGGCTATAATAAGCATAGAGTTGAATAGTTACTAATTGGTGAATTATTTCTGTCTAACTTCCCAAGATGTTTATACTGTGGATACCAGATACATTAAATATGGTTAGTGTATACAATGTAGGAAGTACATTCAATGCAAAATCGAAAATCTGTAGAAAAGAGAAATATTTCTGTTAAAATTGAAACGTATTATCGACTCGAGAAATACAAAATAAGGCTTATAAACGAAAAAGGATCTTCGATCTTAAGCTTTGATGAAGTTATAAGTAATTTATTGGATAGGGTGAAATGAAGTGAAAAGGAGGCAGGTTAGAACATATCATTTGTCTGCTTCTCAGCAGGAACTGCTCTCTAAAACTTCTCTTAAGCCCAATAAACTTAAAGGTCTGAGCTCTCCGCTTGTAAAATCAGAAAACTCCTCCCCGAGCTCTGAAGAAACTATGGGGAGATTCGGAATCCCTAAAGGGAATAGGGGAATATATGATAGAAGGAATCCTTTAAATGATCTGACAGGAAAGGAATGGGTACAGTTCACTAGAAGTTGGGAAATCCATAATCCTCCATCAAGGAAAAGAAGTGAGTTACTCCATCCTGCAAAATTTCCCGAAACTCTCATTGAAGAATTTATACGATTTTTTACGAAAGAAAATGAGATTGTACTAGATCCAATGGTGGGAACTGGATCTACGCTAGTTGCATGCAAAATGGCAAATCGGAGAGGGGTAGGAATTGAATTATCTAAGAAGTGGGCAGATATAGCACGCAACAGAGCTATTCAAGTAGACGAAAGTGAAGCTAACCAGAGACAGATCGTAATTGAAGGGGATTCTAGGAATCTAGTAAAGTTATTGGCAGAAAAGGGCATTAATTCAGTTGACTTTTGTATAACTTCTCCACCTTATTGGAATATGCTGAGAAAATCAAGAGGACACGTTAAATCCGAATCAAAAAAAAGGAAGGAAAACGGACTAGATACCTACTACGGGGACGACACAAGAGATTATGGAAATATAGACAGATATCAAGAATATCTTGAAGAAATGTTTTCATTATTCGCTAGCGTCTATAAAGTACTGAAGGATCAGCGTTATTTGGTTATCATTGCGCAAAATGTCCTCACGCAAGAGGGTGAGATGGTTCCTATAGCTTGGGATCTAGCAAAGCGCCTTAGCCAGCTCTATACACTAAAGCAAGAAAAAATTTGGCTGCAGGGCAACAAGATGCTAGGATCGTGGGGTTATCCATTTGAATATGTATCTAATGTACACCATCACTATTGTCTCGTCTTTAAGAAGGACGAATCTAGGCACCATAATCTAGATAACAACTGTTAAATTGAATCCATAACATATAGATCTCGAGGTAATACGTAGATAGCTGATTCCACAAGCGCATATGGCGGGTAGTAGTAGCACGCAGCTCCTAACGGAGCCCCATGTGCCCGATTAGCAGATATTAATATTCCGGCTTTAATTTTACTACCAGATATAAGGTCCGCAAATGAAGGCCAAGGAATATGCTTTCCCTCATTAATTGCTTTCTCACGTCTCTTGTCAAGAGACCTTAATTTTTCGCGAATCTTGTCTGTTAATCTGCCAGTGGAATTAACCTCGGGTTTCTTAACAGTAGGAATAAAATAAGCTGGATACTTAATAAACTTCATAGCGAATTCAGAGAAAGGTATGTGACCGATCCAATATATCTTGTAGTCTTTAGGAACCTTTAGGTTAACAAAACTTTCACTGTTGAGTATCCATTCAAAGTTTAGATCATTGATGTTTTCCTGTGGATTTGTTATTTTTGTGATATTATCCCTAAAATCACTTTCGGCCGTTATTATAATTCTGTCTAAAGGATTTAATTTCGATGGATGATCAAGTCTAATGCAACCTAGTGCGGAAAATTCGACGGTTGATTTGCTTTCGTCCCCTGGCTTCACTATAATTTCGACGGCAGATTGGCGTTTTCCATCCCATTCACCTATAGGAACAATACTTATGGATTCCTTTTCTTGAGAAAGGACCTTTTGGTTCCTCTCCCATTTTACCTTCAAAATAAACCCTTTGCCAAATTTTTCCCTTGATTCTATCAACTTTTTATCTTGAAAATACGTCTGTGCTTTTCCATAAGGTGCTGCGCACCAAAATCCATTATCTCCTTCCTCTGGGGCTCTTCTTCTCAAATCTAGCTTAGTCTCTGCAATTCCAAATACGTAACTGTCCTTCATCTTGTCAGGCATTAATTGTGTCATTGGGACCATGACAGGAAAGAATCTCCTCCATTCTGGGCCAGGATAATCGTAGTTTTGAATTAAGAGAGACGGTGAGAAGTCTTTTCTCTGCCAGCTTTTGCCATACTCCGAATAAATGACCATGGTTTTCACATCATAAACTTTATCGTCAACTTTAAAGTCAAATATATCGCTTTCCCTATAGCCTGTCCAATCCATTGCACATTTCTTGCCTCTATTAGCGAGCTCCCTCTTTAATACTGATTGAGCAAGCACACCCTCAGCGATGTGCACCATTCTGTCGTTTGTAGATTTTTGTGTCTTCCCTCCATAGTGCATTCTGTCAAAAGTCCAAGGGAGGCTGATTGAAGCGTATTCAATTGCATCTTCTTGTTCATTTCCAGATACTTGTGATTCCCATATTTGTTCGGGCTTAGAAAGAGGAGTATATTTTTTCATGGAATCTATTTCGTATAATCAGAAGCAGATATAAAGTCATGGCATACTGAACTGATATCGCAGGCACCGCAGGGAACAATCCCTGGAGTAGTATAAGGGCCACTGACAGAGAGAGATCG
>JAKAUD010000159.1:0-2767 GCA_021827885.1 Thermoplasmata archaeon
CTGCAATGCCTGCAGTACATCCTCTCGATGCGGTACTGGATGACTCTAGGTTCTATGGGAGGTATGTCCTCTATCACCCTCTTTCGTATGCCCTTCCTGATAAGGGGAGAGGAGCATATTGGACATGAGAATCCCGATGCCTTCAGTGTTATCCTCTCCGTTATGTGAGGCATCCTTCTGTAATGCCCCTTATGACCTGGTTGTGCTCCAGGATTCCTGGTGCTCTTCTCCTTCTGTGGATGCTCATCCATTATGAAGTACGCCTTTCCGTTCTTGATGCCCACGGTGGTCGGATGGCGCTTCTTGTACTCCTCAATATCTTTCTTTAGGCGCTCATTCTCCTCCCTCATTTTCCTGATCTCATCAGCGAGCTTCTTGTTCTGGTCAATGAGATAATCTATGATCTCCTGGTCCCTTGGAGTCTCTGCAAGAAATCGAGCCATGACACACATACTACACAATGGATATTCATGTTTCTGATACCAAGTCTGGTAAAAGACCATAATCAGGCACAGGGGACTGACCAGTTAATCGAATTATTAAAATATGGCATTTACTTAACTAATTGATAACTTATGCACGATAAATTACTTAACCTGAAAATGTTCATAGGTGGGAAGTGGATTAATTCTAATAGTAATCGCACATTTAACGTTATTAACCCGTATACAGGCAAAGTTTGGGCTAAAGTTCCACGAGGAACAGCTAGTGACGTAAATCAGGCCGTTCATTCTGCTAGATTGGCTTTTGATAGTGGCGAGTGGGGTCGCTTATCAGGTATGGAAAGAGGAAAGATAATGTATCGTCTAGCAGATCTCATAAGAGAGAATGTAAGTCATCTAGCCAATATAGAAACTAAGCAAAACGGAAAGCTTCTAAGAGAGACGGAAGGACAGATGAAAGTTCTGCCAGATTACTATAGCTATTTTGCAGGACTAGCAGATAAAATAGATGGTAGGACTATTCCCTACAAGGACAATTTCTTGATTTACACTGTGAGGGAACCTCTTGGAGTTGTCGCTGCAATTACACCTTGGAATTCACCGCTTTTGATACTTACATACAAACTCGCGCCCGGACTTGCTGCTGGTAACACCTTTGTAATAAAGCCGTCCAGTCACACCCCCGTTTCTACACTGGAGTTCGCACGTCTATTTGAACAGGCGAATTTCCCACCAGGAGTTGTGAATGTAATTACGGGAACCTCCGATGAAGTAGGTGGCCCTCTCGCTAGACACACGGGTATTGACAAAATGGCATTTACTGGATCAACCAATGTTGGAATAGAAATAGCTAAGAATACTTTGTCACATTTAGGCAAAGTAACACTGGAATTAGGAGGGAAATCACCCAACATCGTGTTTGATGATGCAGATATGGATTCTGCCTTAAGCGGCGTTATTTCCGGCATTTTTGCAGCAACAGGCCAAACATGCGTAGCCGGCTCTAGGTTACTAATCCAAGAAGGAGTATATCAACAATTTGTGGATAGACTAATCAAGAGGACCAAGTCAATAAAGCTGGGAGACCCTACAGAACCTACTGTAGAGATGGGTCCGGTGGCTTTTGAAGAACAACTTAAAAAAATTCAGGAATATGTTCTTACTGCGGTTCGTGACGGTGCTAAGATTTTAAGCGGAGGGAGAAGGCCATCTGATGGATCTCATAAGAAGGGACTTTTCTTCGAGCCTACAATATTAGGTGATGTCGATAATGAATCAAGAGTTTCGCAAGAAGAAATATTTGGTCCCGTTTTGTCTGTTATAAAATTTAAGGATGAGGATGACTGTATTAGAATTGCAAATCAGTCAAGTTATGGACTTGCAGCAGGCATCTGGACAAAAGATATACAAAGAGCACATAGGGTTGCAAAAAGAATAAAAGCGGGGACCATATGGATTAACTGTTACAGATCCGTGTCATATTCTGTACCTTTTGGAGGATACAAGAGTAGTGGAATTGGAAGAGAGAATGGAATTGAATCATTGAATGAATTCACACAAGTTAAAGCGGTATGGGTCGAAACTTCTGGAAAAATTCGAGACCCGTTTATACTTGGATAAGCCCTATAGGTTTAACTTCAAAGGTATTCCATTACGTTTTATTAGTTGATTTACTTTTCATATATACTTTATTTCCGTACTATATGATCTTTTATGGTCAACTGTATGTGTTGTTCTCCCCTATTTTTAGACAATCATTATTAGTTTGCCTATGCGTGCATTCTATGCACATATCCTTAATTCATCCGGAATTGTGTTCTTAAGGATTACAAGGGCGATGAGGGGTTCAGCCGCGCTTGAGGAGGCATCAATAGCTAAGAGGAAGATCAACAATAATAAACAGAAAACTGTACCCTAAAATACCACTGGAGAGATGCAATAAAAATATGGATAAATACCGCCATGCAATGAAAAATTATCCATTATAGATGTAAGTGTTGGGCCGAAGCTATCATTAGGTGTGTTCTATGGATCCAATGCCATCATGGACAGAAGGGACATATCTACTGTATTGGAAAAACACATGGAAAAATATTACGGGATATTGTCATTCAAGATATTATCAAGGCCTTTGAGGCCATCTTCCGTCATGAATCTGCTTGATCTCAGGGTAAAGGTGTATTATCCATGGGGAATGCATCTCAGCGGAGACAACATATACAGGGCGCTTGACTGGCTGATGTCGTAGAAGGTTCACATGGAAATTGAACTTTTCAATGTTCTCAATCTTGATGTATCAACTGTGCACTACGGGCTGATCTCAT
>JAKAUD010000159.1:2777-5722 GCA_021827885.1 Thermoplasmata archaeon
TCTCATCCTATTTTGAGGGGAGCTAGAGCGACGATCTTGTTTGAATTGGCTTTTAGAGAGACAAACGAGGGATAAAAACCAGATTGTCATAGGCATGGTGATGGCTGATGGCGTACCGATATACCATCATGTATTCACTAGGGATACCGTAGACCCGAAAACGTTTGAATCCGCCGTAACAATGTTGAAGGAGAGATTCCATGTGGGCAAAGTCATATTAATTGGTGACTTAGGATTCTGAAGGAATCATTCATTGAAGATGCTTCCCAACAACAGATACATAAATCAAGCATACTGCTGGGATTATCCATATAAGGACGTGCTGATTGGAAAGGATTTCCTCGACAGTATCAACATGGACGATCTCATTATAGAGGAAGTGAACATTTACGTCAATGAAATTGCCGATGAAGACACAACTGAGGAGGAGATGAACCTCGTGAAGAAGGTGGATGTGAATAGTAGTATACAACAGGAACAGGAGAAAACTCGATCTGAAGGACATTGGTGACAGGATTTAAGCTGTAAAGAGGAAGATAGACGAATGCCTAAACATGAGAGACCAAAGTAAGCTCATCGGTGAACTGAAGTCTTTTGTAAAATTCACGTGAGACTGTACTGTTCTCAATGAGAGACACATAGGGATGATGAGAAGATTTGCGTGACGATTTCTGATAATAACAAATACGGACCTAATTGTAAAAGATGTGGTATATGCCTACAAGGAACAGTGGATGGTAGAGAGATCATTCCGCAAAATCAAGTCGTCCCTTGAAATAAGGCCAATATTCCATAGAAAGCAGGAGAGTATAAGGGCTTATGTGTTCATATGCGCACTGTCCTTGTTGCTGTCGAGGATCATGGAAAAGCAAACTAGAAGGACAATTGATAGCATAGCAAGGGATCTGGACGTGGTTCCAATCCATGTGGAGGATATATTGCTCTTGTATTGTCAAACATCAGCAGCGTGTCAGACATACTGAAAATCCTGGGCCCCTATACCCAGTAATACTCGAAAGTGCACATATATAATTCTTCACAATCCTCTGTAAACATAGATAGAATATAGGTCCATATCGAATATCGTAAGTGGCTATAGTGCTTAACTCAAACTGGAATATTGAGAAAGAGAGTCTAGTTGGATTTATGGCCCCAGAAAGTTTCAGTAAAATGAAAACGGGGGTATCAGAGTGTTACAGAACCATAAGGCTCAACCTGAACAAAGTCAATTACTTGTGTCCTTAACTATAAATGCTAATTAAATTCGCTCGGATATAAATGGGAGGAAACGGAGAAAATTAGCTACCAAAGGTGGATCATTTGACTAGAATTGCCTTATTAAATATATCCATACCCCTCTCAATCAAATCTTTCTCTATTGTAAGCGGTGCCATGAAACGCATCACGTTCGAGTAGTGCCCGCATGTATGCATCAGTACTCCATTTTTGAAAAGGACGTTTCTAAGTTTTTTTGCTTCTTCAGTTGCAGGTTCTTTTCCATTTCTGACAAGTTCTATCCCAATCATAAACCCCCTTCCCCTCACCTCGCCAATGAGTGGAGATTTAGATGACATTTCTTGAAAACCGGCAAGCATTTGCTCGCCTTGTTTGCGGACCTTGAGCAGTATTCCCCCCTCCTTAAGTTCTTTCAGGATAGCTGCCCCAGCTGCTATAGCTAATGGATTGCCCCTGTATGTGCCTAGGTGAAAACCAGGTGGTAAGTTTTCATCATATTCCTTTCTGTAGGCAATGAGCGAAAGAGGTATTCCTCCTCCAATTGCCTTCGATACGCACATAATGTCCGGGTCTATATTTGTCCATTCAGATGCCCAGATACGTCCTGTTCTGCCAACTCCAGTCTGCACCTCATCTATAATGAGTGGTATGTTTCTCTCTGCTGTAAATTCGCGAATCAAGGGCAAAAAATCATCTGGCGGGACGATGTAACCTCCTTCCCCTTGAATAGGTTCGACAATGACAGCCCCAACTGGGTCTACACCAGAGTAAGGATCGTCAGTTACGTACTTCAACATATCAACAATTACCTTGGATTCGTCCCCTTCCTTCACTTTGACCGGAAATCGATAGCTATAGGGATATGGAAGATGAACCACATCTCTACCACCAAAGTAGTTGTTTTCCCGGTAGTGGTAGGAGGCTGTCATTCCAACTATGCCTCCATGTGTGCCGTGATAAGCCCCCCCAAATGCAATAACTGTTCTTTTGCGCGACACGTGTCTAGCAAGGCTTATAGCTGCCTCACATGCGTCCCCCCCGGTTACGCTAAACATGATCTTACTCTGGGTTCTCAGATTACCTGGAAGGGTTGATTGCAGCGTTTTCAAGAAATCCACCCTGGCTAAAGTTGGAAGTTCATTAATGTGAGAGATAGAATTTAGCTGTTCTTTAATCGCTCCAATTACTTTAGGATTTCCGTGTCCAAGTGCTATTACACACACCCCAGCGAACCAGTCGATGAATGTGTTACCGTCTACATCCATTATACTAGCGTTTTTCCCCTCTCTTACAGCAATAGGAAAGTAAGAAGTGTACATCCTTGATGCCGTTTCAAACACAGATTGCTGCGCCAATAATTCTTTTGAAACTGGACCAGGGAGGTCTGTCTTTATGGTAGGCGTTTTAGGGAAGCTCCCAAATTCATCCATTTTTAACCTCAAATGCATAGATTTAATTTATAAAACTATTTCGCTTATTCTGGATGTAGGACGTATTTATTCTATCTTGTCCTTCCTGAATGTTCCTTCGTTCTTTGCGATTATCACGTAAACCCTTCTGCCTATGTATCTCTTTGTAATGTCATGCTGTGACTGAGTAGTAAATGTTCCACTCGTCCGGTTCTTTTTCAGGCGACACTTTTCAGTAAATAGTGTCGCCATAAGGGGAGTGGAAATATGAAAAAACGTGGAAATCATGCAACGAACATG
>JAKAUD010000148.1 GCA_021827885.1 Thermoplasmata archaeon
GAATTCCCTGATTGCAGTATCCATCAGGTTTTCTCCACCCTTTGCATATCCGCCTGGAAGGCAATAATCCCCCGACCATGGATCGTCATCCCTTTCTTTCCTTTTTAATAGAATGAATTCATTTCCATATAGAACGAGGGCCACTGACGCATATTTTTTTAGTGATGACATCCCAATCCTCTCAACTTTCCCGGACCTAATAAGATCCATAGCTTTTCATTTTTATCAGATATTTGAGCATACTGAACTCCCTGGCAATATATGATTACATCTACAGTGCGCAATGATCTTATGAATCCTTGATTCCCTAAGCGCCTCAAATTCTTAATTCAGCGATTTTACGCGTAGATTTTATCACGTCATATGGTGTTAAGGAATCCGTCTTCAAGTTATTCACAGTTTGGATATTATTGTCCTGACAGGCATTCCAACATCGATCCCAATTTCCTTCGCCCTTGCGGATACAGCTTCGACGTTTGAGGCAAGAATTGTGTCTGCATCTTTTACCCCCTTAACTCTGACAGCGATATCTCCAAGCTTATCGGCGGTTTCCATGTTGAGGTAACCACACATAACATAGCCTTTATTGCCTTTAATGATAACGAGTGGTGCCCTTTCCATATCCATTTTCAGGTATGTAAACGTCTTTCCTTCTATTGTCATTTCCCGTGTCTCAACCATGGCAATTTATTGTGTAGGAGTATATTATTTTTAGTCATCGATCATTATGTGCACCGGATGTTTCTACCAAATTTGTGGCGTTTTTCAATTTAAAAAAGATTATATAGAAGTTTATTTTTACTTAGCTGATAGTCATGATAGGAGGACAACCAATTTTCATATTAAAGGAAGGAGCTAGAAGAGAAACTGGGAAAGATGCCATGAAGGGCAACATAGATGCGGCAAAGAGCATTGCAGCAGCAGTAAGATCAAGCCTTGGCCCGAGGGGAATGGACAAGATGCTTGTGGATTCTCTTGGCGATATTGTGATTACGAATGATGGAGTGACAATACTCAAGGAAATGGATGTAGAACATCCAGCCGCAAAGATGATGGTAGAAGTTTCCAAGACACAGGATTCCTTTGTGGGAGATGGAACGACAACCGCCGTAATCATATCCGGAGCCCTGCTTCAGGAAGCAGAGGGGCTTATTAATCAGGAGGTACATCCAACAGTCATCGCCGAAGGATACAGAATGGGCGCTGAAAAAGCAAAAGAGATATTGGATCAGATGTCAAAACCTGTCTCAATAAATGATAGGGCGCTGCTTGTAAAAATGGCACAGACATCCCTGAGCAGCAAATCCGCCTCGGGAAGCAAGGATAAGCTGGGAGAAATTGCATATGAAGCTATAAAAGCTGTTGCTGAAAAAACCGATACAGGCTATTCAGTGGATCTGGACAATGTCCAAATCGTCAAGAAACAGGGAGGAGACATTGAAGACAGCCAGCTTATATCAGGCATCATCGTGGACAAGGAAAAAGTTCATCCAGGCATGCCAGACTCAGTAAAGAAGGCAAAGATCGCTCTTCTTAACGCAGCACTTGAGATCAAGAAACCTGAATTTGACACAAACATAAGAATTGATGATCCCTCAATGATTCAAAAGTTCCTTTCACAGGAAGAATCATTGCTGAAAGAAATGGTGAGGAAGGTTAAGGATTCTGGCGCAAATGTGCTGATAACACAGAAAGGAATTGATGATCTCGCACAGCACTACCTTGCAAAGGAAGGCATATATGCAGTTAGAAGAGTAAAAAAGAGCGATATGGAAAAACTCGCAAAGGCAACCGGTGCGGCTATAGCTTCATCAATGGATGAATTGAGCCCATCTGACCTTGGAGGAGCCGAAACGGTAGAGCAGGTTAAGATCGGCGATGACTACCTGACATTTGTAACAGGATGCAAGAACCCAAAGGCAGTGAGCATTCTTGTCAGAGGCGGAACTGAGCATGTTGCTGATGAGATTGAAAGATCAATAGTTGATGCAATCCATGTAGTCGCTGCAGCCGTTGAAGATGGGAAATACGTATCGGGTGGCGGATCTGCAGCCAGTGAGATCGCATTCCACATCAGGGAATATGCAACCAAAATAGGCGGAAGACAACAGCTTGCAATCGAGAGATTTGCAAATGCAGTGGAAGAGATTCCAAGGGCGCTTTCAGAGAATGCCGGACTTGGAGCTATAGACGTCATAATAAACTTGAGAAACGCCCACGCCAAAGGCAAGAAAAATGCCGGTATTAACGTCTATTCAGGTGAAATAGAAGATATGGATAAAGCTGGCGTCATTGAACCCATCAGGGTCGGAAAACAGGCAATTGATGCTGCAACAGAGGCAGCAGTCATGATTCTAAGAATCGACGATGTGATTGCCACAAAGGGTTCCAAAGGCGGAGCACCGTCCGGTGGCCCAGGCGGGGAAGGCGGAATGGGCGCAGGGGAAGATTAAACAAATCTCCCATTAATTTTTTAGTTAATCGATCAACTCTGAATCGGTAATTTTGCCTTGTGACCTCCTCTCCCAGCTTTCGCAGGAAGCTTCCCACTTCAAAGGTTGCTGGCGAAATCTCCATGGGCTTGAATTCCCTTCGGCCCGAAGGTACTTTGTCCTTCATGCTAAGCCATCTGACTTTACGGATGCAGGCACGCATGAAGCAATATGCGATCCGACCTCTTTCATTTCTGTCTGCCAGCGGACAGATCAATATCCTGCGAGAAATAGTAACCTTTTCGCTCGCTTTCATCCCCTATCTTGCGAAAGGGAAATTCCCGCTCGCAAATGTTAAAAAGTATTAATATTGAAATTCCATTTCACAAAAACAGTGTTTGCAAGAAAATCTCCGGTACTTGTTTTCCAGACCCTCATTTCGGCGATATTGGGTTACGTTTCACTATTTTTCATAACAAGGTATATAGGTCCATTATATTGGGGATATCTATCTTATGCAATTGCCTTTGCTGGCTTATATACAATAATAATTGATCTTGGTTTCTCAACTGCGCATGTCAAAATTTTATCGTCAGGAGAGGATAAAGGAAAAGCTCTCGGAACATTTCTGGCTATTAGGGGAATATTAAATGCCATCTATGTTTTTGCAGTCATAGGAACACTTCTAACATGGGTTTATGTGCTTCACAGGGGCTTTTATAACCCGATAGAGTTCTGGGTAATTCTTGCCATTTTGCCATATTATGCAATAGCAAATATGATCCCGATATTTTCCACTTATTACTCTGTCACATACCAATCGAGCAAGATGGCAATCCCGCCATTAATTGAGGCCATCCTCAGAAATTCAATATTTATTTTCATTGGTGTATTATATTATTTCGGAAATGACGGGAATCTAGGGAATGAAATATCTGTCGTGCTGGCTCTGGTCTATGGATTGACCTATAGTATTTTTATTATCATCTCATATATGCTCGGTAGGCCATGGAAAATTTCGAGGCCAAACATTGTACTCTTCAAGAAATATATATCTATAGCCCTTCCACTGGCACTTGCAACAAGCATTGCAATTATAAATGGCAATATTGATAAGGTATTGATCCAATTTTTCTGGGGAACTATTGCTACTGGAGCATTTTTTGCGAACCAGAAACTTACATCCGCCATGATCGCCATTTCTGCTTCGGTTTATGTCTTTTTCATACCACTTCTCACTTCATCCAGACACAAATCGGCGGTAGAATTCAACGACCAGGTGCATGAATATGAGAGAATAATATCGCTGGTGACTTTGCCAATCGCAATAAGCATGATTTGGATGGCTCCATTTATCCTCAACCTGTTTAACAGGATATTTATTCAGTACTCAATGTCCCTTTCTATTCTTGCGATAGGAACCTATTTTTCTGTGCTGACGAGCCCTTTCACATCTGCAATCATTTCCCAGAGCAAACAGAGATTTATCGCCCTGATAGGAGCAACTTCTGTGTGCGTAAATATAGTTGCAAATCTCATCCTTATCCCCACACAGATCTTTGGAGTAAAGCTGCTTGGCCTTGGAGTTACTGGCGCTTCAATAGGATTTCTTCTTGGAACACTCTTTGCATACATCGCCTTCAAGGAATATTACAGGAAGATCAATGGTGTGAGGACATCATCAAAATTCTATCTTCAGATAGTTCCGGCAATAGTCCAATCGCTTTTCCTGATTGCAGCCTATGAATATGTCCAGCCCTATGATATTTTAAAATTGTTCCCGGTAGTGGTTCTGAGCTTGCTTATTTTTCTTATAATTTCCATTGCCTTAAAGGAAATTGGGTTTGATGAAATTAGGGAAATATTCGTTGGATTAAAAATGCTGAAAGAAAAAGAAGAGAAGAAATAAAAATCAATTCATGAACTCTTTGCCAATTGTTTCCCTGGCAATGATCATTTTCATGATTTCCCTGGATCCTTCAGCCAGCTGGAAAGACCTTATTCCTCTAAGCGCCCATTCTTCCGGGCAGTCCTTCGAATAACCATACGCTCCCTGCCACTGAAGAGCCTCGTTAATTGCGTCGAAAGCCCATGTGGTAGAGAGAAGCTTTGCTTTTGCTATTTCCTTGCTTACCCTGAATCTGTCATACTTTCCAAACCTTTGCTCTTGATCATAGAACCACAATGCACGATATCCAAGATCAAGCGCAGTTTCCATTCTTGCAGTATGCTCTGCTACAGCAAACTGGAGTCCCTGGAACCTCACGATTTCCTTGCCAAATGCAACACGGTTCTTCATGTATTCAACCCCCCTGCCTATTGATTCCAAGGCTGCCCCTCCACTGATAACCGATATAATTGCCCTTGCAAACTCAAATCCTTCGTGAATGATGTTGAACCCTTTATCCAGTGTGCCTATGAGGTTCTCCTCCGGTATATCATAATCCTTGATCTTGAATGCCCCCCACGAAGATCCTTCTCTTCCCATTTCCTCCAGGAACGTCACATCCATGTGCTCCTTGCTGTAAGGCATGAAAAATAATGAAACGCCCCTTGCCCCCTTATCAGGGCTGGTCTTTGCAACCGTAACAAAACCTCCGCCATTGTCCATGATATTCTTCATAAGGCTGATATAGCTTTTTTCCCCGTTTATGGTGAAATTGCTGCCATTCCTCTTTGCCGAAGTAACCATTGACGCGACATCTGAACCGAAATTAGGCTCTGTAGAGGCTATTCCGACGAAATTTTCGCCTCTTGCAACCTTTGGTAGGTACTTTTCCTTCAGGCTTTCTGTGCCGTATTTGGAAACTAGGTATGCCCATGCATTATTTACCAGAAACATTACGGGTATTGAAACGGTGGGATCTGCCCTCCCTATTTCTTCAGCAATGATACCGACACTGACTGCATCCCTGTTGCTTCCTCCATATTCTTCCGGTATTGTCAAACCAAAAAAGCCTTGCTTTGCCATCTTTTTAATAAGTTCCGGATCAATATTTCTCTGTTTGATCATTCCCCTAATTCTGGGAGAGATTTCCTTCTTACAAAACGCCCTTGCAGATTCCCTGATAATTTCCTGCTCTTCACTGAAAGTAAAATCAAGCATGGAACTACATATTAGAGTAATATAGAAATTTAAGTATTTGATGTTTTGATAAAAGAGTGTTAAAATTAGGGTGATCTACTCACATTTTGATTGATAAATTATTTGGTAAAAAGGGCAAACGCGCCATCATGGGAAAAACCTCCACCTCACGAGGATGCCAACGTTATAGGTACATCCTCTATTGCCTTGAAATCGATGAATCTCTTTGATGGATCCTTGCATAGGAGTGTTACCCTGCTGTCCCTTCTTTCGGATGTGAAATCATAGCCAAGGCGCGAAGCGAGCTCCCTTGAGAATTCCACTATGTAATCGTGGGAAGGCATGTTGTCCTGCGTCAACCTGGTGATCGACTGCCCAACGTGAACATAACCCTTTGATTCTATATAATCCGGGTCTGCGATACTATCCATTCTGGCATATTCATCAATAAAGGGCATGTTTACGTCTTTAACAAGCGTATGCCTTATGACCTTTCTTGTGTCCAGCGATGGTAGTAACTCCAGAGTTTTGTTGAAATTCTCCCATGCATTGCCTATGGCTGGGTTCAGCACCTCGTTAAAAATTTCCTTGGTAGGGCCTGCGGTTGTGACATAAAGCTGCGTTGGCAAAGGATTCAGTTTTTCGAGTACCATGGGAAGGGTACCGTTAGTGACGAGAAATGTTGATATCCCCCTTCTCCCCGCCAGCTCTATAAATTCCCCAAGCCTTGTATAAAGTGTGGGTTCACCAGTAAGCGAGATTGCGAGATGCTTTGGAGTCGATGCCTCCTTCCACATTTCCGGAGTAACCTTAGGGTTTCCCTTCAACCCCGATATGAGTTTCATATGGGCTTTGATGCTTTCCTCAAGTATGAATTCAGGATCATCCTCATATGAGATTTTCATGCTGTCAAATCCCTGGAATCTCCAGCAGAATGAACAATTCTCTGTACATGAATTGAGGGCAGGCGTCATTTGAACACACTGGTGCGAGTTGATGCCATAAAACGTACCTTTATAACAAGAGGCACCGCCCGTCATCTGGCTCTTTGTCCAGTGGCATACCTTTACCGCGGAATGCTCCCCGACAAGAGCATAATGTTGTTTCTTGTAAATTTCAGCATATTTATTTGCCACATTACTTTAGAAATACCGTTTATATAACATTTCTGTAATTGCAATGATTTCTAATGGATAATTATTCTAATAATAAATAATCCACAGCGGGATTACTTTGCCAACACACTAATAGGACATGGCAAATATCTTAACCTTCTCCTTTCATGACGAATATAAAATCAATCCAGGAAGGTTCGCATAATGAAAGTTTTTGGAGTAACTTCACCATATACCGGGTCAGGAAAGACAACGATTACCCTTGCAATGCTATCCGCCATGAAGAATTCCACCTCTGCAAAAATTGGCCCCGATTATATCGATAAGGACATACATTTTGCTGTAAACAATAATATGCCCTATAACCTTGACAGATGGATTCAGGGAAACAGGTACAGGGAAATCTTTTTTTCGTCCTTAAGGGGATTTGATTATGCTGTTATTGAAGGTGTCATGGGACTCTATGATTCAGGGTCCCCGATCAAACTCAGCACAATGTATTATTTCACAAAAATGAAGATCCCGTACATCCTCGTTGTTGATGCCTACAAGGTAGCAGAATCCGGTTATTACATTGCGAGATCATTTATAGGAAAATTATGCATAGGAGTTATAATCAACAACTATGCAGGCTTGAGACATTTGGAGATGGTTTCAAAGCCATTTGTAGAGCATGGTATCAGGATAATAGGTTCTATCCCCCATGATGATGATTTCTCACTACCAGAAAGGCACCTTGGCATATCCACGGATACTTCTCCCGATAAAATTAAGAGCATTGCTGCAAAGGTTGCAAAGCATATCGAACTTGATTTTCTTGATGATTTGCCGGAAATATACCCGGATCCAGATGACGCTGAAAATCCAAGCTTTGAAAATAGCAAAAATAACATCTGGGTTGCAAAGGACAGCGCTTTCAGTTTCTATTATGAGGATTCAATGGTTGCCCTTAGAAAATTAGGAAAGGTTTCTTTCTTTTCCCCTCTCAAGAATGAGGAACCGATAGATGCGGACATGATTTATCTTGGAGGCGGTTACCCTGAATTATATATAGAGGAGCTTTCCAGAAATCATAAGACAAAGAACGCTATCAAAAATTTTGCTGAATCCGGGAAAATAGTTCTTGGAGAATGCGGAGGGTTGATGTATATGGAGTCCGAGATATCCAAACGGAATGGTAAACGTCCTATGCTTGGTATATTTGAGGGCTTGGTTGAGAAGAACAGTAAACTCACCATCGGCTATACCCAAATGAAAGTTGTTAATGAGAATCCCGTCTTCAAGATAAATGAAATTGTGAGAGGACATGAATTCCATTATAGCTCTATAAAAGACACCGGAAAGAAATGCCTTAGAATGGAAATAGGCAGGGGAATCGATGGGATGGATGGATTGACGCACCTCAATTCATTTGGCTCATATTCACATTTTTCTCTTTTCCGCTACAGGAAAAGAATTGGGAGGGCACTGGATAAAATCAAAAAATAATGAGGAAACATTAAATCTTATTCAATAATTGAACATAATGAAATTTGGAATTGTCAGCTTAGGAAACCATGCATTGAACAGAATTGTGCCGGCTATACTTTCATCGGGAAATACCATTGGAGGTGTTTATAGCACAAACCAGAAAAAAGCTACAGAATTTTCAAAAAAATACGATTGCAACCAGCACGGTGTTCTTGAGGAACTGCTTAAAGATGAGATTGATGCGGTTTACATCAGTTCCCCAAATTTTCTTCATTACGACTATTCAATGGCCGCTTTCCGTCACGGAAAGCATGTTTTGCTGGAGAAACCAATGACCCTTACGGTTGAACATGCAGAAGAACTTATTAAAACGTCATCTGAAATGAATTTGAAACTTGGCATAGGATTCCACATGAGGTTTCATCCCGCCACAGACATGATAAAGAAAAAACTGGATGATGGTTCAATTGGAGATATCTCTTATGCGGAGGCATCGTGGGGCTCATATTCCCAGGGTTCAAGGACAGAACCAGAAAGAAATTGGTGGAGTGATGATAGCAAGGCAGGAGGTGGTTCCATAATGGGCACAGGTGTGCATCTCCTTGATTTCATGAACTACATTTTTGGAAGAGCTCCAGATGAGGTAATGGGCATTAAATCTCCTTCCGAGGAAATTATTGATGAAACCAGGGTAGTTCTCCTGAGATTTGGTAACGCTCTGGCAACCATAAATTCATCAAGGAAATATTACCACGCAGACAATAGCCTCA
Source organism: Thermoplasmata archaeon (assembly GCA_021827885.1). The sequence continues at coordinate 8,873 of JAKAUD010000148.1, forward strand.
GAATTTTTGGAACGCATGGAACAATTGAGGCAAGGGACATATTTAGCACAGTTGTTTCCGGGGAATTGCTGATTAGCGGAAAACCTGTGACAGAATTCCATGGAGGAGAGAATATGTATGAAATGGAGATTAAGGCGTTTGTAGATCTGGTGAATGGAAGAAGCACAAGAATTGCAAAAGGAATCGACGGATTAGCTGTTGTTAAGGAGACTTTAGCATCAACGAAATAACACCAGAAACTTGCCTTTCCGCTGCTTATTGAAGAGAATTTTTTGTTTCATTTGATATTTCAAGCCTATCCCACTAGCTTCCCTAAAATCACACAAACAATTATTTCTGGCCAACTTTACACCTAGCTAAAAACAACTTCAGTTATAATAATCAATTGAGTTTTGCGGAAGAGGAGAAAAGATAATAATTCAAATGGATGATATTTTCTTTATGTTCTCCTCTTGTTAATTAGAACTATTGATACACTTGCTAATACGATTGCAGCAACCACCACTTCAATTATCGTGTAAAGATTGGAATATGAAGGCTGCTGGGGAGGTGGTGGTGTTATTGTGTAGTTGACACATCCAAGAACGGACACTGTGCCCGAGCGACTGCTGACATACACATACCCGTTGGAACTATCGAACGCCGCTCCAATCGGTTGTGGTCCTACCCTGATTGTCTCTACTACAACGTTAGTTGAACCATTTATGACAGATACATTTTTGGACGCATAATTAGTGACATACACATTTCCATTTGAGCTGTCGAATGCTGCTCTAGCTGGACATAATCCTACTGTGATATTCTTAATCACTGTGTTTGTAGTGCCGTTTATTACAGATACATTTTTGGAATAAGCATTCGTGATATAAATATACCCGTTTGAATTGTCTACTGCCGCTCCAGTCGGACTTAATCCTACTGCGATATTCTTAATCACTGTGTTTGTAGTGCCGTTTATTACAGATACGGTGTGGAAACCATCCATGAAATACACATAACCGTTGGAATTGTCATATGTTCCTCCTTCTGGTAACGATGCTACGCTGATGGTTTTAACCACCAAATTAGTCGAGCCATTTATGACAGATATGTTTTTGGACCAAAAATTGGTGACATACAGGTACCCATTAGAGCTGTCAAATGTAACTGAGTCTGGACCAGATCCTACCCTGATATTCTTGATCACTGTATTTGTTGAACCGTTTATGACTGAAACTGTTTTGGAACAATCATTTGTAACATACACGTATCCATTGTAACTGTCGAATGCTGCGCTATCTGCAAATGAACCTGTGCTGATATTTTTAATTATTGTGTTATTATCCCCATTTATAACTGATACACTGTCAGAGTAACCATTAGTAACGTATACATACCCGTTCGAGCTATCGAAAGATAATCCTAGTGGAGCACCTAATTTTCCAATATTCTTGACAAATGAATTGTTGGCGCCATTTATTACTGACACATTGTTAGAGCCACCATTATCGACATAAACATACCCATTTGAACTGTCATACGTTACCCCGAATGGCCATGAACCTACAGTAATGTTCTTGATCACTGTGTTTGTTACACTGTTTATGACGGATACATTGGAAGCCGACGATAACGGATTAGTAAAACCTTGATAAAAACGGCTATTTGTGACATAAACATACCCATTGGAAGTATCGAAAGTCACCCCGACGGGCATTGATCCTACGCTGATATTTTTAATTACCGTGTTCGTAGCTCCGTTTATGACAGATACACTGTTGGAGTATTTATTCACAACATACACATACCCATTTGAGCTGTCTAACGCCACTCCCTTCGGGTCATATCCCACCCTGATATTCTTGATCACTGTGTTCGTAGAACCATTTATGACAGATACGTTATTTGATAATGAATTTGTTACATATACATATCCATTGGAGCTGTCAAATGCTACTCCGTTGGACAGGTCTCCTACAAAGATATTCTTAATCACCGTATTTGTTGAACCGTTTATAACGGATACACTGCCAGAACCACAATTTGTGACATATACATACCCATTTAAGCTATCAAACACCGCTCCATCCGGATTGCATCCCACCCTGATATTCTTGATCACTGTGTTCGTAGAACCATTTATGACAGATACGCTACAGGAGTTTGAATTTGCAACATACACATTTCTATTGGTGCTGTCAAAAGTTACTGCTTCTGGACTAGATCCTACTGTGATAATCTTGTCCACCGTATTTGTTGAACCATTTATGACAGATACGCTACAGGATTTTGAATTTGCAACATACACATTTCCATTGGAACTATCTAATGCGGCTCCAACAGGATTATCGAATGGATCTATAATTATAGAATCTATAACTCCCGGCTTCCTTACTTTATGGGCGCTTGAGGCGAGTAATGAATCTGCATTTACAACCTGATTTATTTTATTCGATGAGAAGTTTGCATAAGTTGTTACCACCGACAATCCGTTTAGTAGCATGAATAATACTACAAGTATCGCAAAAGCGCTCTTACATTTCATGAGATGTCCTTTACCCGAAGGTGTTTAATTCATATAAAATAATCTGGATTTTATTAAGAGTGCACAGTGGAATTGGGAAACACGGGTGGAAGAGGTAAAGCATATTTCGGGAACCGCTGAAAGGGGTCCCAAGACAAATAAACACAATCTCTGAACTGAAAGGAAACGAGATAGAGGCTTTAGGGTTAAAACCGTGAAGTTTAAAATAGAATTGTGTGAAGATAATGATTCCCGAAGATGTGTGTTAACATTGTTAGCTGAAGTCATAACATAAGCTATTTCTTACTGCAAATTCCCCCACTTTTTTCTACGCCGTAAAACATCATACGTTTCCACCTTCGATAATTTCTTGAATTATAAACGAGAGTTTGCAAGTCGATAAAAGCTAATGTTTAAGATAGAATTTTGATTGTGGAAACCATGAAAACAGATAGCTTATGGCACATAGTCAGTGCAGGAGATAAAGCACCCGATGAGGTTAATGTAATAATTGAAACCCCAAGGGGTAGCAGGAACAAGTATGAAATCAGCAAAGATTATCCTGGCATATTGCTGGACAGAGTACTTCATTCATCAGTGGTCTATCCTGCAGATTATGGCTTGATACCACAAACTCTTTATGATGATGGAGACCCAATAGATGTGTTGGTCGTCATGAGTTTTCCTTCATACCCAGGTATTATTCTCAAAGCAAGGCCGATAGGGGTCATGCATATGATAGATGCCGGCGACAAAGACAACAAGATCATCGCGGTTCCTTCCAAGGATCCTGCATTTGCCCATGTGACAAAGCTTGATGATCTGAACCCTCACCTGATCAAGGAATTCAAGAACTTTTTCGAGACATATAAGTTGCTTGAAGGCAAGAAGACCTCCGTTAATGGATTCGGATCAAGAGAAGAGGCCTTGGCAGAAATCAGCGAATCAATGAAAGTATATTCTAGGAAATATAATCCGTAGAATTTTGCTGATAATCGCTCCTTATTCTAAAGGCAGGATATTATTTTTTCCTGCAGATTTTCTATCATCCCGGGCGTGGAAAATAACATTGAAAATTAAAGATTAATCTGTATATTAATACGTTATAAACCTGAAATGTGCAATATTTCAACAAGAGCTAAATAGATAATTTTACTTTCCTTTTACGAAATTTAATGCTGCTGTTCTCGCCTTAAGAAAATATAACAGGCCTTTTTGGGTCGCAGGAAGCGCGGCTATGATTCGGTCATTTGGGATTGGTTCCACATGGCCATTCCTTGCGATTTTCTTTGAAGTTAACCTAAAGGTGCCAATACTCTATGTTGGAGCTATTTTTACCTCAATCGCTGCCGTTTCAATGGTATTCAGCCTGATTGGAGGTGCCTTAGGCGATCTTCTTGGTAGACGAGTATCAATATTGATTGGTAGCATTGTAGGATTCCTGACGTATATATCTATTTATTTTCTGGTCGCCGGAAACGGATCTCCTCTATATATTGCCATTATTTTCATCGTTTCTTCCATTTCAGGATCACTTGTCTTTCCAGCAACGACAGCAATCGTTGCGGACGTGACCTCAGTTGAAAACAGGAGAGAGGGTTATTCCATCTTCAGGATTATGGTGAATTTAGGATGGGCGATAGGCCCCGTGCTTGGTTCGTTTCTTTACAGTACCGGTGTTGGAAACATTTTTTTGTTTTCATCGATAACTCTCCTTGCACAGTTTGTTATTGTGCTAATGCTGCTGAGAGAACCCACTCGTACACAAGGAGACAGTATTGGTGAAAAGAGGCAATATATCTCGTTTGATAAATTCCTCATAATCTTCTCAATAGGAACCTTTGCCATGACACTCCTATCCTCCCAATTCAGTGTAACGTTTCCCTCTTATGCAGTCCTGAGGGGCAACATATTGCCATATGAAATAGGATATATTTACGCCGTGAATGGAATCGTCGTAGTCCTGGGGCAGTATCCAACCACAAGAATAACAAGAAAAATCAGTGACCTCGTATCCATGGAAATTGGCATGGTGTTTTATTCCTTGGGCTATCTCCTCACCGCATTCTCATACGGCCTGCCGTCCTTTATTATTGACATGGTTATCATTACGATCGGTGAAAACCTGACCTCTCCCGGAATAAGTTCAATAGTATCAAAAATTGCACCTAAGGATAAGGTGGCAAGATACAATGGCTTTAACATGATGATAAATTCTATTGGACGCGCACTGGGACCATCAATAGGATCGTTGTTTATTTTTTTCTACAATTTCAACGGGCTCAGGATTTGGGCCTCCCTTGACATGTTCGGACTGCTCTCCATTATCATATTTTCATATTTCAGCAGGTCAGTAAAAGGAACGAGAAACAGCGTAGTCAATGAACATATATAGAAAGAATAACGCCTGCCAGGAAAATGAACCCTATGAACGAATTTGAATTGAGGAATGATACCCTGATTGAGTTAGGATCGTCTGGCTTTAAAATTAAGTGCTGGTAAATTATGAGAATTATGATGATCGATGCTGCTGCTATATATATGAATGAGTTAATGAAAAATGCCAATGAGAGAAAGAGTGTCCCGGTAACCGCATGTACTGATTCCGAGTAGTGAATTCCGCGTTTTATCCCATTTTTGCTCATTACGGTTTTCAGTCCATTTTTTTTGTCGTAATCAACATCGGGAATCGTGTAGATCATGTCAAACCCTGCAATCCACAGCCCTGTTGCAAGTATGAGAATGTAAATTTCTGGGGCTGCAGGGAATGAGGGTGACACTGCCAGGTAGCCCGCCATGACCCCTATGCCGATAACCAATCCCATGAAAAAATGCCTTAACATTGTGATCTTCTTCAGCAAAGGATCAATTATGAATAGTGCGAGGACTATTGGTGAAAGTTCAAAGACAAGCCGGTTGAGGAAAAAAGCGCAGGTTTCAAAAAATACCGCGGATAAAACTGCAAAAGCTACTGCGGATCTCATGCTGAATGTTCCTTTGACCAGTGCCCAATCTTTTTTTCTCGGGTTGATCATGTCATATCTTCTTCCCAGTATCCGGTTTATTGACATTCCCGTGGCCCTTGCGAAACTTCCGGCACCTATCACAAGAATCAGGACAAGGGTGCCCGGATAACCATTAGCCGCAATGAAACTGCCCGACACTATGAATGGAATATCGAAAACAGTATGCTCAAGCTTGATAAAGTCCGCCAGCTCCCTGAATTTCATTTGTTGAACCGATCCAATAGTGCCTCTGCCCTTTTTACTATTTCCCCTTCCATTTCCATGACATCAGGCCATCTTCTTGTAAAACCTTCTTCTTTCCATTTCCTCGTTGCATCGATTCCAACTTTTGAGCCAAAATTAAACATTTCAGATGCATGATCAAGGGCATCTGTCTGTGTTCTGGGAACGATTGTTATATCCCTTGCAGGATCAACTCTCGTTGTCATTGCCCATATTACCTGCTTCCTGTCGTGAATATTGATATCATCATCGACGACGAGGACAAATTTTGAGAACATGAGCTGCCCTGTTCCCCATATGGAAAACATGACTTTCCTTGCGTGGCCGGGATATCTCTTTTTTATTGAGACTACAACCATATTATGAAAAACTGCCTCTTCCATTGTGTTCAGATCAACGATTTCTGGTATCTGGAGCCTGATGAGCGGCAAGAACATCCTCTCAATTGCTTTCCCTATTGCCACGTCTTCGTGCCATAATTTTCCTACGATGGTTGTCGGATAAACGGGATTCTTTCTCTCTATAACCCGCTTCACGTGAAAAATTGGAAACTCTTCCTCAAGGGAGTAGTATCCGGTGTGGTCACCAAAGGGCCCCTCAATTCTCGTTTCAGTTGGATCAACATATCCCTCTAAAACAATCTCAGAGTTCATGGGATATTCAATATCAACCGAACTCCCCTTCACAAGATCGACCCTGTTTCCAGATATGAGCCCGGTAAATGAAAATTCGTCAAATGGGTCCGGAAGCGGAGCAACCGCTGAAAATATTGTCAGTGGATCTGTGCCTATTGTGACTGCAACATCCATTATTTTCTTTTCTTCTCTTGAATCCTGCATGTTTTGGGAACCACCTTTGTGTATCTGCCAGTGCATTCCCAGTGTTTCGCTGTCATATTTCTGGAGCCTGTACATTCCTGCGTTTCTGGCTCCTGTTAAAGGGTTTTTTGTTATCACAACTGGGAGTGTTACGAATGGCCCCCCATCCTTCGGCCATGTGGTGCATATGGGATATCTGTCCAGATCGACTTTATCAAGTACCTTCATTGATGACGGCAGTGAATTATGCATCTTTGGTCTCAGCCCTGATAATTCCCTCAGCAATTCAAGCCCCCTTGAGATCATGGAATCTGATTCGTCCGGTGGCCTTATTAAATTTCTAAGCTTCATTCCTATATCATAAGGTTTCTGCCCGAGAATCCACTCCATTTTCCTGTCACCTGAAAATAGATTCCCGACAACAGGTATCTGGCTCCCCTTAACGTTCTCAAATAGGATAGATCTATTCCTGCCAGAATATTCCTCGCGATCCAGAATATATGTAAGCTCCAGGTAAGGATCAACTGCATCCGGGATTTGTATCAGATCGTTATTCTTCTCCAAGAACGATATATAATCCCGAAGATCTTCAAACACCATATGTGGAGTATTACATCTGTGAATATCATAATTTGGGAAATTTTCCTTAAGTGGAATTTTTTTCAACGCCTGCAAGCTTCACTTTTTTCCATGTTTGGAAAACATAAAGACTATTAATTAACAAAGAATCATTAGCAATGGAAGCTACATCAGATAGAATATCAAAGCTTCAGGAAATGCTAAAACTTCTGGGTTTATCTTCCTATGAAGCCCAGGGCTTTGCTGCATTAGTTTACCATAATGTTGCCAATGCAGATACTATTGCCGATACGGCAAAGATCCCGAGAACTTCTGCGTATAAGATCATGGAATCGCTGGTCCAGAAAGGTTTCGCGAAGGAAACCGAGGGAAGGCCGAAGATGTTCAAGCTGGAAGATCTAGATGCCATAGAGAAGAGGTTCCAGAATAAAATGAAGGAACTTTTCTCCCAGTTGAATGAGCTTCAGGAAATCATGCCTTCGAAAGGCGATCCCCAGCTCATTTACACCATTTATGGAAAGACGGCAGTTCTTGAAAAATTGGCGGAACTTATAAATCTATCCGAGGAGGAGATAGTGATCTGCACACCCAGAGTGAAGGATATAAGGACAGAATTGAAGAAGAACCTCGACAACGCAATAAAAAGAGGGGTGAATGTCATATTCGTTACTCCTCCAAACAAGAGGGTTCCGCAAAACGCGAAGGTTTTCAGGAAGGAGGGCCTCATTGCAACGGATATTGTTGTGGATAGATCGAAAGATCGGATTGCAGGAGCAGAACTCGATGCCTGCGGATTCTCCGATAACCCGGGCCTCTCGATGCACGTATACCAGTTCATACAGATGATTATTGAAAGAAAGGATCAGCTTTCATAATTTCTTAGCGGGAATGTGCTTTCAAATGCAAGCTTTTTGGGGTATTTACCTTCAAATATAAGGGTTTGTATGACTGAAAAAACTGATCTTGAATCCCGAAATAATAACAAGGAAAACTACAATACATATTTTATGTAAAAAGCAATTTTGTTTAAATTAATATGGCTCAAAAAATTACAGATATGATCAATTTAGGCGGACATATTTCCACCGGCGGAGGAATAGAACTATCTCCAGATAGGGCTATCGGTTTTTCCTTCAGGTCCTTCCAGCTGTTTTCAAAGAACCAGATGCAGTGGAAAGCCAAACCCCTTGGAAAAGAGGAGATAGAACTTTTCAAGAAATCCAGGAGAAAAAATAACATCTCCCATGTAATGATACACGCATCATACCTGCTGAATAGCGCAACCAGTGATCAAGAACTGAAAGGAAAGGTCATGGAAGGACTGAAACTCGAGATTGAAAGAGCGGATCTCCTTGAGGCTGATTCTGTCACATATCACCCGGGATCACGCAAAGATGCTTCCCTGGAACAGGGCATTAGGAACGTTATTTCTATCCTGAATGTCGTCTTGAAGGAAGAGCAGAATGTAAAAGTCCTGATTGAAAACTCCGCCGGCCAGGGGAATAGTGTCGGGAAAACATTCCAGGAACTTTCCATGATCATAGACGGAATTGAACTTAAGGATAAGATAGGGATATGCTTTGATACCTGCCATGCATGGGCCGCAGGATACGAACTGGTGTCAAGGGAAGGCTATGCAGAAACAATGGATGATTTAAAATCCAACCTTGGGATGAAATACCTTATCGGCTTCCATATGAACGATTCAAAGAAAGGGAAAGGCTTCAATGTTGACAGGCATGAGCAGATAGGCATGGGAACCATCGGTCTGGAAGGATTCAGAAATTTTGTTTATGATGAGGAGATAAGGGGGAAGCCGATGATATTGGAGACACCTAAGGGAGAGGAAGGATATATGGAAGATATAACCCGGTTAAATTCTATTCTGAGGTAATTGTAAATTGATAGTCAAGCCTTTTAAACCTCTTTTATACAATAAAAACCTTCAAAATGTCGTTTCTCCACCATTTGATACGATATCAGAAGACCAGGAGAAAACATTTCTCAGTATTCCATACAACGTATCCCAGCTGAGCAGGTTGAAATGGGACCACCAGAATTCCGTTGAACTCCTTAAGAAATGGATTTCAGAAAGTGTCCTTATCAAGGTTGATACCCCAATAATGATTGTGGTATCACAGTATTTTAAGCACAATTCGGAGATGTTCCAAAGGCTGGGTGTTATTTGCCTTACAGACATTACTTCAGAAGATGGGGTAATAAAACCCCACGAGAACACCATTGATATATATGTAAAGCAGAGAAAACAACTTATGGATTCTTTAAAAACCCAATTGGAACCTGTATTTTTGATCTCCTTTGAAAATCAACTGGAAAAGACATTAAACCGCATTATTTCGGGAAAATTGCCTGATAAGATCATTGAAGAAACTACCGGCGTAAAAAATTATGTTTACATTGTACAGGAAGAAGCAGATATATCCAGAATCAAGGAAATATTGCGAGGAAAGGATTCCGTGATTGCCGATGGCCACCACAGAATCAAGGCGTCAAAAGAACTTTACCATGAGGCTAAAACTAAAGAAGAAAAGGAATTTTGGAGATATTCCCTCGTTTACATCACTTCAGTTTATGAAAGAGCCATCAAGATAGGAGGGATCCACAGGCTCGTCACTGACAACAAACACACAACTGCGGCCATATTCCAGAATCTCTCGGATGTCTTCAAGGTAGACAAGGTAAACAATTACCATTCGAATGGAAACATTGTAATATATGACGGGAAATTCAATGCCCTCATACCAAACCGGCAATCTCTCAGGAATATCTTCCTGGAAGGAGATCTTCAGGGATTATCTGCTCCATTTGTCGTGGATTATTTCATTTTCAAGAGAACCCTTAACCTGAATAAGGAGGAAAAAGAATCCATGGTAAAATACACAAATGACGTTGCTTCTGCCATAAATTCAGTTGACAAGGGAGAAGCCTCTTACGCCATCCTTATGCCAGGGTGGGACAAAGAGGAATTCATGAACGAGGTTATAGCAAACGAGATAATGCCACCCAAGTCAACATATTTTTACCCTAAGATTCCTTCAGGTATTGCCATAGAGTCTCTTATCGATATCCCGCCACTGTAGCTTAGCTGGTTGAGCAGCTGATTCGTAATCAGCAGGTCGGGGGTTCAAATCCCCCCGGTGGCTTATCTTATGAAATTTTTAGTTTCTGCCTTATTGCGAACCCTTTATTTTTAACCATTAGTGAAGTTTAATTTCTGTAAGTTAACGGATGCAATACCATTTTTCCCTTCGCTATTCTAAAGTTAAATTCATTGTGTCACCACTGTGATTAATCCTCACCTAATCTTACATAATCATATCTAATGCGCATTGAACAATTTTTAATCCTGTTACGAATTCATACAGAAGTGAGTCTTCTGGTAAGTCTGTTTGTGTACACTACCTATTGTGTGATTCCATCACTCAGTCTGAATTTCGACGTTTTTGATGAGTTCGGCAGGTCAGCCAAAGGACCAAATGAATAATGTGGATCACCAACGATGCTCAAGTCATGAGGTTGAGAAAAGATTAATCTATATAATTACAATTACGTAATTGTAATGGCAAAGGAAACAATACAAATCAGGATTGATGAAGGCACCTCAAGGTTCGTTGACCATATGCTCCGGGCCGGTCTTTTCAAAACAAAGAGTGATGCAATAAGATACCTCTTATCGAAAGGTATGTCTGCTTCAACGAAATTTCCAGAGATCTCCGAAAAGGTTGATAAACTCAAGTCACTTGAGAAATCCACTGGAAAATCTCCCATAGAATTGAGAGGTAGTCTTAAAGAACTATTTAGAAGCAGGGATAGATTCAGTTGAAATACATCGATACCAGTGTAGTGGTCTCTGCACTTGATCCTGCTGATCCCTCTATGGAGAACTCCATTGAAATCTTCAGGAAACCTGAGAAGATTATTTCAGAATTAGCGGTCATCGAACTGACCTCTGCCCTCTTAAGAAATAGGAATTTTACAGCCTTAATGGATGAACTTTCAGGTGGCAGGGATTCAAGTTCATACGCAGCGATTACCTACATTCTTGAAAGATTTGATCTGGTGTACTTTCCCATACCCCAGAATCCAGTTGAAACCCCGATCGGGAAATACAACAACATCATGGCGTTAGCGATTGAACTATCATATAAAGTGCCAATGCTGACTCTTGATTTGCTGCACCTCTCCTATGCCTACACGATATCAAAGCTCACAAGTTCAAAGATAGAGTTCATTACCAGGGATAGAGAATTTGAAGTTTACAATAAAGAAATACACGACGCAACTGGGATCAAAATAATATACCTTGCATAATCTGTGAGTTTGCTGTCATGTTTTCTTAATCAGCACGTCGATGGTTCAAATCCCCCGACGGCTTATCGTTTTGGATTAACCTGCATAAGGATCATATAATTCTCAGATTTTATGAAAATCAAGAAGAAGGGCTTAACGGAAATTATGTACTTATTCCACCTTTATATCAAAGCATAATCTCTTTCATATGTGCCCTTCCCTGCAGTAGCTCTCTATTGCCTCCGCTTCCATCCCAACTGGAGCAGATCACTCGCAATTCTATATATAATTAGATGAATTGTGCATTCATGACTTACTCCTATAGAGGTAGAGAAATTTTGGTTGTAGCTCACAGGGGCGGTGGAAATCTTTTCATAGAAAACACCCTCTCCGCATTTCAGGGAGTTGAGAAACTCGGAGTTGATGCGGTGGAATGTGATGTTCAAGCAACGAAAGACGGAAACCTCGCAGTCATGCATGATCCGGATTTGAAGAGAATGGCGGGAATCGAACGAAACGTGAAGGATCTATCTGTAGAAGAGTTAAGAGGCATTCAGCTGAAAGGGGGAGAAAGAATCCCATTCCTGGAGGAGGTAATGGATGCAATACGCATTCCTGTAATCATAGAACTGAAATCCATGGAGACAATAAATCCGCTGATAAATCTATACGACAGGAGGCCAGATCTCCTGAATAGAAGCATAATAATATCGTTCTATCACGATGCCCTGTTCATGTTCAAGCAGAAATATCCGGATGTAACCTGTGGTGCCCTCATTGCGGGATTTCCCATGGATCCCGTATCCATGGTGAGACAATGCGGTTGTGACACAATCGCCATGTATTATGAAGGTTTGTCCGGTTCCTATGTTGACCGATGCCACGAGGGTGGGTTAAAGGTGAGTGTCTGGACTCCAAATGACGAAGCTGGAATCAGCGATTCATTGGATGCAGGCGTCGATGCCATAGTTTCTGATCGTCCTGATATGGTAATAAATTTGATAAATTCTAAAGGAAAAATTTAGGGTTTGCTTAATTCTTCCAACGACTTCCCTGCTGTTTCCTTTCCGAGGAATATGGTCACTACAAGACCCATTGCGGAAATGGCTACGAGAAAGATCATCCCGATGCTATTTCCATAAGCACCAGCTATGAAGGCAAAGGCAAATATGCCAAACAGTGCACCTACCCTGCTGATAGTTGTTCCAAAACCCTGGGCAGTGGATCTGATCTCCGTGGGATACAGTTCCTGTGGAAATATAGAATTTGTTATTCCAGGCCCCAATTCCTGGCTGATTTCAAAAACAACGAATAACAGCACAATAAAGATTATCACAGGATAAAATTCGAAAAGAAGTGCTGCAATGAGGAGTGTGACAACCATGCCTGCGAAACCAATCATGGTAAGATTCTTCCTTCCAGCCGTGTCTATAAGTAAGATTGCAATTATTGCCCCAATTATTGCAAGGGCCGCGACAATTGTGGCATAACCGGATGCTGCATCGGAAGATATGCCAAGGCTTTGAAGTATAGAAGGGCCGTACAGGGCAATTACATATGTAACTGCAGCGAGAGAGAACCAGAAAACTGATATGAAAACAGTGGCGGCTATGTATTTTTTCCTGAATAGGTCTCCTATCCTCGTTTTGCTATATGTTGCAGGAGCCTGGACATATGCATTGCTATCTATTTCCCTCATAGAAGCGTTTGCCTTTTCGTTTTCGCCATGAGAAAGAAGCCATCTTGGGGATTCGGGGATGTCACGTCTGAGCAATAAAACTATTACGGCCGGTATGACTCCAATCAGGAACATGTAACGCCATGACACGTTTCCAAGCGGTATAAGTACTGTACCTATTCCATATGCCACGAAAGCCCCTATAAACCAGGCAGCGCCCGAAAAACTGAGCAACTTTCCCCTGTGCTTCATTGGCGAGAATTCTGCAATAATTGTAGGTGATATAGCATAATCAGCGCCTATCGCAACCCCAAGAAGAAGCCTGAAAAGAAGAAGTTGAAGATAATCCGTCGCTACAGCCGACAGCATAGCAAACAGTATGAAAAATGCCATATCCCACATATATACATATTTCCTCCCTTTGATATCGGTAAGGTATCCTATCAATACTCCACCAAATATCATCCCCAGGATTGTAGAACCAAGGAGAAAGGTAACTTCGCCCGTTGTAAGAGAAAATTGCGGTCGAAGGATGAGGATTGCTACTGATATTATGGCTATATCATATCCATCAAGAAAACTGCCGGCAGAGGAGAGGGCAGTGATCCTGAGATGTATCTTTTTAAGCTTGCTTTCGTCTATAGCATTAAACACACATCCTTATCACGAGGAGTATTTTATATTATCCATATATATCATTAGTAAACTATATAGTAGGATTCAAACGTTCAGGGCTTCAAGAGGCTACAAAAATGATGGATTATATTCTCTTTCCCTCACTATAATCATATAATCATCAATGCTGCTCATTCAATCTGGAACCTATCAAGCTGAATACCATTGTTATTATGGAATCCGCAGCTCGAGCCACGCTGAAAAGTCCAAGGAATCCATGAATCATTCCTTTTCCCCTGATAGAAGTAACGGGAACACCGGCAGAATAAAGTCTGGATACGTACATCTCTCCCTGGTCTCTAAGAGGATCATATTCTGCAGTCACAATTATTGCTTCAGGCAGTCCCTTAAGGTTTTCGTGTAGAACAGGTGAGAAATAAGGATCTATCGCATCCTTTCGAGACTCCAGATAGTTGTCTCCAATCCAATTCATTTCCTCCATGGTGAGGAAATATCCCTCGCCGAATTCCCGCATCGATTCAGAGAAAAAGTCTGGTCCCATGAATGGATAGAAAAGCACCTGTAAAAAGGGCAAAGGATAACCATTATCCTTGAGTTTCAGGCAGCTGGAAGCAGCTATATTTCCACCAGAGCTATCCCCAACAAGAGCTATTTTTTCCCTGTCAATTCCAAGTTTATTGGAATTGTTATAAGCCCATAAGAATGCATTGACTCCATCATTCACTGCCGCAGGAAATTTGTGTTCTGGAGCAAGCCGATAATCAACAGAAAGAACCTTTGCCCCTGATACATTTGCGAACCTCCTGCAAACAGAATCTGAGGACTCAATTCCTCCCCAGATAAAACCTCCTCCATGAAAATATATTATTAGTCCATTGCCAGGCTTTTTTGGATCGTAAAGACGGCAGCGTATCTGCGAGCCATCGCTATCAAAAGATAGATCCTCAATATGATTGACCGCCTCACTTTCCTGCATTACATTGCTATTGTTCATTATCTCTCTAAGATCATTTATGTCGATTTCATTCAATTTCGGGAAATTTAAATTTCGGTACATTTCCAAAATATTCTTCATTGATGGGTCAAGTGTCATGGATAACCGATATTTCAGGTTATAAAATAATTTTGGATTATGCGTCGCATTGTCAATTTGTGATTATAACCTGATAGGATGGGCACTTCAGGAATCAAGGCCATAAGCCATGATTCCTGGCTCTCATGCATTCTGTTCTATGGGTTAATTCTATCCACAAAGGTTGACGCCACTCGTTTCATGAAAGAGATGAATGTTATTCACAAATAAATGAACATGAAATCGTCACATTATTATCATTGATTTGAATGAACACACATGAACATTGATGAGAAGATTGCCGGGGAGATTGCAATTTCTGAAAATCCCGGCGAGACAATGAAAAAATGGAGGGAGGAATTTCAGGTCACCAAGGCTGATCTCTCAAGAGCAATGGAAATTTCTCCTTCAATGATAAGCGATTATGAATCGGGAAGGAGGAAATCACCAGGAATTCTAACGATAAAGCGATTCGTCTTGGCCCTCATTGGAACAGATCAATCAAGGGGAGGAACTATCCTGAGAAGATATAACAGTGGGGTACCATATGAAGCTTTAATCGATATTAGCGATTATGATCATGACGTCCACCTGTCAAGAATGATTAAGGCCATCGATGGAGAGGTGCAATCAAAGAAGGGGCTTGACAGATATGTTCACGGGTATACCGTCGTTGATGGAATCAAGGCTATCCTCTCCTTCTCATATTCGGAATACAGCCTTTTATATGGATGGTCCAGCCAGAGGGCAATATTCTTCACTGATGTGAAACTGGGAAGAAGTCCCATGATTGCGATAAGGGTCCATCCCCTGAAGCCGGCTGCAGTAGTTTATATCCAGGCGGACAGGGTTGATGAATTGGCCATAAAACTGGCAGAAATAGAGAATATACCGTTAATAACAACAGAGATGCCAGTCAAGCAGGTATGCAGAGCAATTTCCAGCCTAAGATGAAAATTGAAGATCCTCCGGAAGCATCTTTTTTATCATCCATTCCGGTGAGAACTCTATTAAGTCATCAGGATTCTGGCCCGTTCCAATAAACATTATGGGCTTTTTCAGTTCGGATGCTATCGTGAGTATTGATCCGCCTCTTGCGTCAGTATCGAGTTTTGTTACTATTATTCCGTCGAACCCAATCTCCTTCGAAAAGGTCTTTGATTGCTCCATGACATCGTTCGCTGCCATGGAATCTATTACGAGTATGGTGAGATTTGGGCTGGTAACCCTCTTGATCTTCTTCATTTCCTCCCTTAAGTTGATATTATTCTGCATTCTCCCGGCGGTATCTATCAGGACGTAATCTATGCCTCTTGATTTTGCATGTTCAATGGCGTCGTATGCAACGGCCGATGGATCGCTTCCCGGTTGATGTTTTATCACCTTTACGCCTACTCTCTCACCCTGATAACTGATTTGGTCTATTGCCCCAGCCCTGAATGTGTCCGATGCGGCAATAACAACCCTCCTGTTTCTCTCAGTCAGAAATTTCGCTATTTTTGCAATTGTTGTGGTTTTGCCGGTGCCGTTTATCCCAAGGAACAGTACCTTGAAAGGGCTTTCTCCCTGCAGCATATCCCATGTATTGGATCTTACCACGTTTAAGAACTCCATTATTGTATCATACAGGGATGCTTTGAATGATTCCGTGGGTTGCCTCTTTTTCTGGTCAGGAATCTTCTTGGAAAGGGCAGATGAAATTCTCTCAGCAGCTTCCAGGGAAACGTCCGATTCCAGAAGAGCTTCATACACATTCTGGATGAATTCTGATCCACGGATTTCTTCTCCGTTCTTTCCTCCAAACAGACCCGAAAATTTTCCCCTCAGACCTTTGAACACTGACTCAATCCTTCCGTCCTGAATTTTCCCTCAATAGTGAGAGA
Organism: Thermoplasmata archaeon; assembly: GCA_021827885.1. The sequence goes on from JAKAUD010000148.1 coordinate 25,601, forward strand.
ATCTGCTCATATTGAGACATAGCGATCTTTCTCTGCGCATTCATGGTTTCGAGGGTTCCGTTAATCTCACTGATCAGGTTTCTTAGCCGTGCTTTGGTTTGATCGGGTGATTCCTCGGTGAAAATGCCAGATCCGATAGGTATGATCAGGGGCTTGCTGCTTTCTATCCTTGCCTTTACGAATACCCCTCCGCCAATGGATATTCTTACCTCCCCTGCACTTTCTATATTTGACTCTTCAAGTACAGATAGCGCCCTCAGATAATCGTCGGCTCCTTTGGAAAGGATTGAGATTTGCCTCTCTGTTGAATCTATAACGTTCTGCAGATATTCCAGTTCCTGGCTTGCATTTATTTTCTGTTCATTTTCTGTCAATAGTCTCTACCTCAAAAAAGCGTTTATGGCTTTCCTTCAAAGCTTCAAGGACTGGCATCTTCTCACCGGATAAATAGCTTATGAGAGCTCCGCCTCCGGTTGATACGTGGTCGATCCTATTCATTACCTTTAACGACTCAAGAACAGATATTGTGTGTCCTCCACCAGCTATCTTGACTGCATCAGATTCCGCCACTGCCATGAATATTTCCAGGGTCCCCCCGGCATAATCAGCAATTTCATACATTCCCATTGGCCCGTTTATGAATATTCCCTTTGAGTCATTTATGGCTTTGCGGAATATTGAAACCGATTCCGGGCCAATATCGGCCATTATCTCATCGTCAGGAACCCCCGAATGGAGAGTAAGCACCCTTTTTGATGGGTTCAGGATGCAATCCACCGGCAAAACTATTCTTTTTGGATATTTTTCCATAAGTTCCCTGCAAATTGAAATGAGTTTTTCGTGGTTCTTGTTATTCTTTATAATGAAATCCCTGTTCTTTTTTCCAATATTGATGCCGCTAGCCATTAGGAAGGCGTTTCCTACAACGCCTCCCGCAATTATCTTCTCAACAATGTTCTTTTCAAGAAAAGCTTTGGATACTGCAATTGAATCGTCGATTTTTGCACCGCCCAAGATGGCTACCTTTGGCTTTTCGTTTCCTTCAAGAAACCTGTCAAGAGCCTCCACCTCTCTTTCAATAAGCCTGCCTGCAATGTTGGGCATCAATCTGGTAAAGCCTATCAAACTCGTCTGTGGGCGGTGTATTGCCGGAAAGGCATCATTTACAAAATAATCAATAACATGAGAAAGATTCTTCACAAAATTCGTGGATTCCATAACATCAAAATCAGAAGTGTCAAGTGAAACATCTTCCGAGTAAAACCTTGTGTTTTCCAGCATTATTATGTCCCCATCCTTCATACGAGATATCTCGCTTATGGCGGCATTGTTGAAAAGAGAATCCACGAATGTGATCTTTCTGCCAACCAGCCTCTGCAACCTTCTTGAATGCTCCCTCAAAGATATAAAATCATTTTTTCCTGGCCTGCTCTGGTGAGCTATGATTACAACCTTGGATGATCGCAGATCATTGATTGTTTCCAGGTGGGATTTAAGCCTTGATTCGCTTAAAATTTCACCTGTGATCGGATGGATTGGGGAATTAAGGTCAAGCCTGAGCAATAAAACCTTTCCCTTAAGATCGAAACTGTCTAATGTATAAAACTGCCTTGAAGGATCAGCCATATTTGTGGGTATGCATTGTAACTTAAATGCTTTTTGCGATAGAAGCTCATCTTACCAATCTTATGAGAGAGTTTTAAATGAATAATAATATAGGGATTCTGGTATATGAAAGGACTCATCACTGCGGCTGGAAAAGGAACGAGGTCTGGCCTTGACGGCAAATTCCGGAAAGAAATGCTTCCAATGTATGATATAAGAGGAGGTAAACTCGTTCTGAGGCCCATAATTGACCTTATAATCAACAGGATGAAGGAGAATCACATTCATGAGATAGGTGTGGTTCTCAGCCCGGAAGATTCCATAACTAAGGCATATTTATCAAGAGAATTTCCCGAGATACAATTGATATTCCAGGATGAACCACTGGGATACGGCAATGCTGTTGGATTGGCACGAGATTTTATTGATGGAGATATGTTCATATTAAACGCGGGAGATGGCGTGATCCTGAATAAAGAACTTTATTCAAGGATGGTAACCGAAGGGCAAAACGGAAACGTAAATATCTTAACCGGATTCAAGACAGATTCCCCACGCTCATACGGCAACATAGAATTTTCAAGGGAAGGCGAGATAATTGGTGTTGTTGAGAAGCCTGATTCACCAAGGAGCGATGTTGCCCTTTGTGCATCCTATGTTTTTGAACCTGGATTGTTTGAGGAATTTGATTTGGAGAAAAATTCAGGCGAACTTACTCCGTCAATTAACAACTTGATAACTCATAGGAGAAAATTTAAGTTCTATCTTGTTTCACGTGATGAATGGATAAGTGTCGGAGTTGCGGAAAAATATGCAAGAACTATTCAAACCTCACTTGAATATTGCAACAGATTAATCAAAGCGCAAAGATGAGGTACATGTCACCGCGTACTTTGTTCCTGCGAAAATAGATTCAATGATAAGATTATAATTGCACATTGTACGTTTTAAAATAAATGTGAATTCTGGCCAGCGTTGACGATAATGAAGAATATTCATAGGCGTTAACAGTCCGTCTTGAGAAGTTATGTGATAAACAACAAAAAAAATTTTGTGGTGGAAGAATTCTTTCTATCCTTTCCTCCTTTTCACAACGAAAATGGCAGCAACTGCCACAATGGCCACTATAGCCACGATGCCAACGATAAGGTAGAGATTGGGCGATGGCGTGGGAGTGCCGGATGACGGTGTCTTGGAGGATACCTGCGTGAAAGTTATTTGTACTGATTGAGGTGCCCCGTTCACCTTCACGCTTCCACTGGATTGGGAAGTCGTAAACTGTTTGTTGGATGTGGTTACAGTGTATGTATATGAGCCATTAGCCAGTGTTACCGAATATGAGGTTCCTGAGATTGGTCCTGATGAAGTTTGTCCTGTTATGTTCACATACCATGCTGATCCGGAAGGAAGACCGGTTTCGGTGAATGTTACCTTATATGTCTTTACCTCCGAGAATAATATCGATTCGGATACAGGATTTCCATTGACCGTAAATGATTTTGTGTAAGAAGAGGAGTAGAGTTTGTTAGATACCTGTGCAGTGTATGTATATGAGCCATTAGCCAGTGTTACCGAATATGAGGTTCCTGAGATTGGTCCTGATGAAGTTTGTCCTGTTATGTTCACATACCATGCTGATCCGGAAGGAAGACCGGTTTCGGTGAATGTGGCCTTATACAGCTCTGTGAATGTCACCGTTTCATTTACAGGATTTCCATTGACTGTGAAACTGCCTCCGGTTGAAACCCACGAATTGTCAGGTGTGGCGATGCTATAGAAATATGTTCCGTTAGGCTTTGAGAAAGATATTGATGTTCCTGTACCGCGGAAAGACTGACCATTGCTCAGAATCACGTACCATGTTAATCCGAACGGAAGACCTGATTTTATGAATGTTACCTTATATGTCTTTATCGCCGAGAATGTTACCGTTTGAGATACAGAATTTCCATCGACTGTAAAGTAGCTTCCTGGCGAAGACCATGATTTGTTGACAGTGGCAATGCTATAGAAATAAGTTCCGTTAGGCTCATGGAAAGGGATTGATGTTCCTGTACTGTTGAAAGACTGACCGTTGGTCAGATTCACATACCATATGGTTCCGGAAGGAAGTCCTGAATCAGTAAATGTTACCTTATACGTTACCTCCGTGAATTTTATAGTCTGAGATACTGAGGCTGCATTGACTACGAATGAATTTGTATATGAGGGTGTGTATGAAGGTTCTTTGAGCACGTGGGGACTCTGTACATTGTACGAATAAGAACCGTTGGGCAGGTATTTCGAAAATGATGTTTCATTTATTAATCCGGATGGAGCATGTCCCATTACATTCACACACCATGTTGATCCGG
>JAKAUD010000050.1 GCA_021827885.1 Thermoplasmata archaeon
TTTAGGCCAAAAATCAAGGGAAATGATGACATGGCTAATCCAGTCACGTAATATGGATATAATTAAATATATTCTCTACCGTTAGTCAAAAAAAGTGTAACTTGATTAATTTCTTAACCGAAAATGTATAAAACTGATGGGTTATCCGACGGATTCCGAACGTACGAGCTGGGAATGCATGAAGATCTTTCTGGCTGGATTCGCTTTAAATATTGATCAAATACCGACCGGTCCATTCAAAAATGTGAGCAAGTCCGACAATAAAATACCAAATGACCTCCAACTACCCATAAAGCAATATATCCATGTAACAGATCGTCAACCTAAGCTCTTGACGTAGCCTAGAATTCATATAAAAGTTATCAAACAAGTAGTGTATTGTCTTCTTTATTATATCCCAGTTCTGCTCTAAGTAATCCTTCGTAATTGAGCGGATTGAGATAAGAATTTGTTTTATACTTGGCTCGGTAAGATTCTCGACCGATATTTCTCCGTTTACTAACTTTTTGAGAATATCTCGGTTGGATTGGGTAATGAAATTGTATTCTTTGTTTGTCAGCCGTTTAATTAGGGTCGTCCTGCCTCTTGTTGTTGATTTAGAATCTGTTATAACTCTAACCGCATCCTCTTTGCTTACATTTGCCATCTTAATGTAGAAATAGATTGGAACCAATCCGCTTGTTTCATATGGCAATCGCTCTAAGAATCCTGTAGGATTATAATTAGTAGGAAGGCTATTATCCAAAAAAGAGTAGATAATCATCTCAGTGGTTATATTTTTATACTCCGTGATCCTAATCGTTTTCGCCTGTCCTTCTACACTAACTACTTTCAAAGCGATTCCATCTGAACCTCCCCCTTCATTAACCGGTCTCACTTCGATTTTTTCCCCATTTGTCCCTGTGTTTATTAAGTAAATTGGCTTATTTTTAAGATTTTTAATTTGTTCTAAATCCAATAAACCAAAGTCTCTTGGGCCTTCTTTCACCATTAGTTCCATTTGTTCAAGCAGTTTCATGCCGTACTTTCTTTTTCCATCTTCAATAATTGATTTGAGTTCTCCTTGTTTTATTCTCCTAGTTTCCCCAGAATACCTATAGTAAATATCACTTTCTTTTACTTCGCCATCATTAGCGCATGCGATTATTGGTTTATCTTTTGACTCTTCGACATATAGTAGTCCTATCACCTTCACATCCAAGGTGCAGACTATTTTACTCCATTCCAATTTTGGAGTAAATAAGGAATTCAAGTACTCCGTTATTTGTGCAGGGTCTTTCTCCTCAAAATTTTGGTTACTCAAACCCAGTATCATTTTTGCATCGTTAACTCCGAAAACTATGTACCCTCCTGTAGCGTTTGCAAATGATGCCATTATCCTTGCGTATTTATTCCTGTTTCCCCAGTTAAAATTTTCCTTAAATTCAAAGGTAGTCGACTCGCCTTGGTTCGTAATTCGACCATCTTTAATCTCTAATTTAGAAAGAATATCACATGAGAGCATGCACGCCTCTGAATTAAGTAATTATGTTGCTGATTTTCTTAATTGTATTTTGAATTTTAAGTTCTTCAGTTTCCAAGTCCCATAAATATAAATCTCTCACAAATTCCTCTTTACATTTTGAACTCTTCTTTTTCTTCTCTCTGGTAACTCAGTAATCAACAACTTAGGAATTGTATAAACTACCTCGTCTCCGTTTTTCTTCTCTCCAGAGTAAACTCTGAACTTAGTATCACAAAACTTACATACAACTTCATTTACGATCAAATTTTGACTTGTCCATTCTCTTTGGAATATATGATCGCTGGATTTAGTTCCACAATAAGGACATTTTACTTCTCCTATGTATGGCATCAAATACTAATTTCCTAGATTATTTATATCTTTGCCAACTGGTTTTCCGGGAAATCTCCGGACTTCTTTGTTCTTCCGTCCCCATAGTGTCGGGTTTCCTCATAATAAACAAATATTTGAATCCCCTTAAGTAAAAGTTGAACTTCACAGCTCTGTAATGCCACACTTTGGTATTGGAACTTTGATTTCTCCTTGCCACAGCTATAACATCCATCGGAATGAACTTCACATCTTCAGTCAGCATTCCGTAAATTTTGAATCCTACGGGAGTAAATTTCTTTTTTACCCATTGATCTCCTATGAGCCATCCTAAAACTTTTCCGGGTTTGAGAACGCGATATAATTCCTTTGCAGTCAGCTCCAACGCCTTATAGAATTCTTCACCTTCCGCAGATAAATTTCCTATATTTTCTGGATCATTTGAATAATTTACATTATCACCATATGGTGAATCAATGAAAACCATGTCTATCGAATTATCGTCTAATGGAATTTTTCTTGAATCATTCTTAATTATATCTGGTCGTGTCGAGTGAATATCGAACCCAATGACCCGTCTACCCTCTTCCCTGCCGACATCAATAGTAGTGCCACTTCCACACATAGGGTCTAAAACGAGATCATTCTCTTTTGTGTACCTCATCATCATGTTGTATATGATGAAAGCAGGAGTCACTCCTTGAAACTTGTTATTTCCTTTCGGAGTTCTGCCATAGCTCTGAGTCGGGAAATCCCATAAGGTAGTGGATTCTAAGGTTGGCTTCTCTTCATTTTGTACGTTTTGTTCGATGTTATCATCTTCTAATAATCTCTTCTGTTGGTCACTCACTTTCATTAGGTTAACCTCTTCAGGTCTTCAATAAACTTATCTAACATTTTCACTTTATCGCTTTCTTCAATTTTTGCCTCGCTCAGAACGTAGCTACCGTCAGTGTCTACTTCAACGATGGCTCTTCCTTTCTTTGTTGGTTCTTTTCGAGTTAAAGTACCGTCCTCGTCTGGTGTCACGAAAAACACCTTTATGTGTTCAGTAGCCTTGTCACTGGCTAGTTTTATTTTCCAATAACCTGTTTGAGCTATCCGTTCTCTTAATGTCACTTTGCTTGAGATTACTGCTAATATCTCTAAATTTTTAGGTCTATAAATTATCATATCGACGTCTGGTAGATGGTAGCCAAATTCTCCATAATTTATGAGTAGATTTCTCCTCACTTTACTCAACTCCCTCGATAGATTGTTGCTATTAACTCGTTCAAGGGAGTTTCCGTTGATAATTCTCAATCCAATAGCATTGACTTCATCTTCTATTATATACATAATTAACTTCTCAAGATTCTTTCCTTTGAATGCCCTCCATGACTGCTCGTGATCCGGAGTTCTACCCTCTCTCTTAGCTCTCTTTGCAGTTTCGCTTTTTGCAAAATCTTTTTCATGAATGCTTTTTGCTTCTGTTAAGACTTCTGATACGTAACGATAAGCATCGCCACCTTTCTCTTTCTTTTTCAACTCGTAAAGATTGATTAAATCCTGAAGCTTCATTCTTTAAGTTATCCAGTATGGTGATAAAAAATTATGCGCAGAAGATAGTCAAACTTTATGTTTAATTGGGAAAAATAATATACATTTAGTTTATATTTATCATGTGCCAGAAAATAAGAGAAATAAGTGGTTAGAAGAGCATCCAAGACAAGTATTCACAATAGCTGGTGTAATTGGAGTTTGTTTGCCAATAGCTCTCTTTTATCTGGGTGCTTACATTTCTATGGGCACTTTTTCATTTCCAATAGGAATCGGTTATTCCTTCAATGAAATAATTATTGTAGGTATCATGCTATCTGTGATAACCGGGGATTACGTTGGGCGATCATTCTTAGCTAGTAATCAAACAACGGTATTTCTATTGTCGTTTTTTGCCACCTCAATGGTGTTTATTGGAGTAGGGAGATCCCCTATATTCTTCCTTGTCATTGTACTCGCGATAGGTATTGGAGTCTTGGAACTAATTGATGTTATAAAGGAGGACAAAATCAGTGGAAAATCTCTAAAGTATATCAGACAAACTTTTGTCTCTTTGATAGGAGGAGGTGTAAATTTTGTTTCAATTGCCCCTTCCTTGAGAATATATGTAGGTTCTTGGTCTGAAGCTTCCTGGCTTCTCGTATTAATTCTAATTGGATTTGTATGGAAAGAGTCTCTTTCTCTAACCCTGCTCCCATATTTAAAGGATAAATGGAAACATAGAAGATGGAGACTTGGAATATATAACGAATAAAATAAAATCGCTGAAATTCTTGATTAAACTTCTTTTCAAAAAGGTTATCGCAGTCTAGGCCTATAACATTTATTACACCTTTCTCCCTCTTAGGTGAAAGACGAGAACCCCTCCCGACCGAACGGAGCATCGTGAGCGTAGCGATTACCCCAACGGGTATAACACGTGTAGGTGCGTAGTGAGGTCGGGCTATAATTCCAGTCTCCACGGGTAATATAGCTTGTCTGACTTGTTCACCTTCTTTTCTATGCTTATGTGGTCGGTGTATCTCAACTCCTGATAGTCCATAATACTGCTCCCAAAAAACCTAAACTCGCCCTGTCTTATCACTACGAATTCGGAAAATCGGCCATTGATCTGGTTGAACTTCAACCTCATTTTTGACCTTAGCAGTAATATTGACACTACATTTCTCTCCTGTTGAATCTCGGAGAAAGCAAGGAGACAACAGGGTAGATGGAGGTGTGTAGTGTTACGAAAGGAAGAAGTCAGGAAAAAATGAAACTACTCTCTTGTCTATGTTGTCCAGACAGGTATATTTCTTGATGTTGTGTAGCTGGTCATTGACAGGTAGGTGAAATTGCTCCTCTTCCAGTAAAGTCAGGTCGTGTCCTAGGATGTCTACCTTCTTCACTAATACAGCTTCCTTCCTCCTCCTTGCTCAATTCACTCCGGCATTCTTGACATATCTCGTTCTTTTCACCTTCTTGAAAGCGACAACTTTATCTATCATTTCTTTGATCTTGAGAAATCGAGAGAAGTAATTTCAACTTTTATCTTACACTATATTGGACGAATAAATGTCAGGTTAAGCGCCCAAGACTCGTCTTTTTTTTCTAGTTGAATTCATGATGCTTAGTCCCAGGCTTTTCCCCCAAAGAGTTTTGGGATTAGGTACTTTAGACTCGGATATCCCAACACAATTCAGTACCCTTTAGTAGGACATTTCATATCCATCTCTCCACAAATTCCCTAATCCCTTTTCATCTGTTCAGAAAATAGTTCTTTTCCGAAACCGAAATCGTAGACAGGGGATACGAATAAACTAAACAGTTATCAGCCAATGTGTCTCAGCACTTTGACTCCCTCTGTCGTAATCAAGCCTCTCTTTGATCATTTCGCCAAGTTTGGGGATTAACGGAAAGATCTTCTCTTTCTAGTCAACAACTTCTATGATGATGGATGGGTCTTCACTAAGGCGAATAGGTGAAGCAGTTTGGATCTTACTCTGCTTTCCGAACCCCTAGACCCCCCATGTAACTGTAGCACCCCAGCTACCATGTTCTCTCAAATAGTGTACAACTGCCTTGTAGGCAGGAATATTACCAAAAGAGTCAGATTCGCCCACGTAAATCCCGACCCAAATTGCATTTTCTTCCAAATCCATTCTACAAACCTCCCAGCCATGTGCCAAGTGCACCACCGAGGTAGGCACCAACAAGACATAATCCAACGTTTATGAAAATGTTTGCTCCCGCAAGGAAAAGTTGAGACTCTTTTATCAGGGATATT
>JAKAUD010000188.1 GCA_021827885.1 Thermoplasmata archaeon
ACATTACAAGCAGGGGTTGTCGAGATTGGTCAAAGGCGCCAGATTGAGGGTCTGGTTCCGTAGGGATACGCGGGTTCAAATCCCGTCCCCTGCATATTTTTTGATATCTTGTTGATCACTTCATAGAAAATCAAGAGCATTGCTTATGTCTTCTATTAGATCTTCTGCATCCTCAATGCCGCAAGAAAACCGCACAAGACCATCTCTTATGCCTATCTTTTCCCTCTCTTCCCTGGACATTAAGGAATGTGAAGTATCCACCGGCAGAGTGGCTAACGATTCCACCCCTCCAAGGCTGGGAGCTGGAGAAATATACTTCAGCTTTCCCATGAATTTTCTTGCGCTTTCCAGGCCACCCTTTATTTCGAAGGATAACATTCCACCAAATCCCCTCAAATTTCTTGAGGCGATTTCATTATACGGGCTTGACTTCAGTCCCGGGTAAAATACGTTTTCTATTTTTTGGTTTTGCTCAAGAAATTCCGCGATTTTCTGTGCATTCTCGTTTTGCCTTTCTACCCTGATCCCTACTGTTTTCATCCCCCTTGAAATAAGGAATGCTTGTGTTGGGTCGAGAACTGAACCAAAATTTTTCCTGGTGTCCTGGATTTCTTTAGGATCTGTGTTTAACCCTATAAATCCACAGATTGTGTCAGAGTGCCCAGAGAGGTATTTTGTTCCGCTGTGTATTACAAAATCAGCTCCCAGATTGAGCGGATTCTGGTTAACCGGGGACGCAAATGTTGCATCTATGACAAGTTTTGCCTTTGATTTAGAACATATTGAGCCTAAGAGTTCAATATCAGTGACCTTGTCAGTTGGGTTGGTGATTGATTCTGCATATATCATGTCATAATTTGATGCTTTGAACGAGCCCTTGTTAAGGCTGTCTGTGTCTATAAACGTGATTTCTATGCCATATTCCCTTAATTTATTCGTGAAGAAAGCATGTGTCTGGCCATAAAGTTCAGAGGCGGATAAGAGTTTCATTCCCCTTTTCATTGTTGAAAATATCAGGGAAGAAATTGCAGACATCCCTGATGAGAATGAGATACCAAACTTTGATCCCTCAATTGATGAATATTTTTGCTCAAGCGAATTTATTGTTGGGTTACCCACTCTGGTATACAGGTATGGTTTCCCGGTTGCCGGATCATTTATGGCACCCTTTTCATAATTTGGATAGATAAATGTGGCATTTTGGAATATAGGTGTTACCACATTTCCAAATTCCTTAATTTTAAGCTCTCCCGAAGAAACGGCCCTTGTGTTGATACCTGCGACTTTTTCTGCCATACTTACTAATGCCTTGCGATTGAATAATTCTTGCTAATCCTCCCTTGGTTCTTTTTGGGTGTTAGGGTACCGGTTCACCTTCATCACAGTGGCCGCAATGATAGAACATTCAAACATTCAATCCAAGCTTAGATTTCAGCCCGGATAATGCACATTCCAAAACGCTGTACTTATCCATACTTGCATCGCAAACATGAAAATTCCTTGAAAGTATTCCGTTTCCTATAGCCTTCATGTATGCGCCGTAAACGGATTCAAGATATGCTTTATCCTCAAACATTTCATAGTGGTTCTCCTTCTTTTTTCTGCCTTCAAAATCCTGAGGTTTAAGATCAAGATATATTGTCAGGTCAGGAATCAATTGAGTAATGCTGAGTGTGTTTTCCATCCACTTTATCCATGACTCCTCGTCGCGAAAGAGGCCTTTCAACAGTGTTCCCTGGTAAGCAAATGTTGACAGGGAAAAACGATCGCAAATGACTATAAAGCCCTCCCTTATCTTTTCCTCAATAAGTGCGACGTGGTTGATCCTGTCTTTAATGAACAGTGCAAGCAGGATCAGCGGATCATTCCTCCCGGTTTTTTCCAGGAGAGATAGGTTCTCAGTGAATTTTTCTGTAGGCTCATAAGTTAAGTACACCTTAAACTTGCTTGATGAAAGGCTTTTTTCAAGGGCCTTTGCAAGTGTACTCTTCCCTGCTCCATCTATACCTTCTATAGCAATGAACATGATAACACTGTTAGAATGAACGGCATAAAATAATATTCTATTTTTCCTGAACTTTTTGCTGATGACGGGGGGCCTTTTTCGAAAGACCTAATTTCCAGTTCCTGAAGATCGCCCTGTCCATTTCCATAACAGCTGGGGCAACCTTGGGCCTGAATTCCATCATGTCCATAATATCTTTTTCAATGTCTATCCCGGGGGCAACCTCGACGAGTGTTAAATTTCCTGAAATTAGTTTAAATACCCCTCTTTCCGTTATATAAGTGACCTCCTTCTTCTTCCCATCCATCAGTTTTGCGGAGAATAGCGTTTGATAAGCCTCCTTCACGAATTTCTTTCCACCATCACTGATTATTTTTATTCCTTCCATAGTAACATCTATTTTCGGCTTCCCCGATGTGAAAGCGCCCGAGAAAATTATTCTTGGTGAGCCGGTCACGATTACAGGAAACCCGCCGGGTCCTGTTATCTTATTCCTGAGTGATGAGGGATTCACGCTGCCAGTGTGATCCACTTCCATGAACCCGAGGACTGCCAGATCGATCATGCCACCTTCATAAAGGGTGAATTGGTCAGGGAGTGGAATTATGGCAAATGGCCCCATCGAAAGGCCAAAGTCAGGCCCTTTCAGTGGAACCCCTCCCCATGGCCCCGCCTCGACTGTAGAATAGACAAAGTCCCTGAGGCCCTCATCATTAAGGATTGATGGTACCTCAGCCGGTATGCCAACGCCGAAGTTCACTATTATAGGCCCTTTCTTTTCTGAAATCACATTCGCAACTTCTATCGCCGTTCTTCTTGTGATTACGTCCCTGAATGTCAATTGATCTGTTGATTCGTTTCTGGGCACATCCGGCGGAATTATGGTTCCTGAAATACCCGGATCAAATTCCAGGTTTCCACCCTGCCATGAATACATTTCCGGAGAAACGACCACATAATCAATGAGAGGACCCGGTACGTGCACAGCCTTAGGATTCAGCGTCCCGAATTTTGCTATTCGTTCAACCTGCGCGAAAACCATGCCTCTCTTAGGCATTGCCTTGGCGGCTTGTGCAATGGAAAACACGCTTCCGTATATGCCTTCCTTCTCCATGCTCATGTTACCAATTTCGTCGGCGGTTGTCCCCCTTATCAGTGAAAAGTCTGGTTGCGGGCCTTTGAAGAAAATGAATTCCTGCCCATCGATCAGTATAATTTCCTGGGCAATACGTTTCTTCTCTTTGCTCTTGTCGTTGATGTAACATCCCGATTCCCTTGGATCCAGAAAGGTTCCCAACCCAACCCTTGTTATGAGTCCCGGCCTGCTGGCAGCTATTTCCCTGAACCAGTGTGCAACCGTTCCTATGCTTGCCGTATATCCTTCTATGTTGTTTTCCCTGACGATCTTCTCCATCCATGGAGTGAAACCAAGGAAAGGAGAAAGAATCCCGGAAAGGAATTTGAAATCACCGGATTCATACATCTTCTTTGCAATAATATCAAGTCCTCTTCCCGGAGAACCGGGAGAGCTGTCAGAGATGAGAAACAAATCTGAAGGGTGGCCCGTTTCTTCATACGTCTCAAAAAGTTTGAGGAGAAGAAATTCCGGTGAAGTTGATAGGTTGAATCCAGATACTGCAAATGAAGAAGCATCATCCAGCTTGGTGTAAAGGAATCTGAGATCTAGTTCCTCCTTAATTATATGAGTCATGTATTGTTATTCTCAGCCATAATGTAAAGGTTTAGGCTTAAATATGAGTTGTGGAATGTATTTTTCAACCAAAACGCAAGGGTTTAGGCTTAATCTTGGAGATCCATGATTGATTATTTTGTAGTAACGATAATTTCATCAGATAATACCAGAATAGTATGTTCAGCCTGGGATATCATTGCACCATTATGTTCCTTCAATACCGGAAACTGTGATATCTGCTTTTTTGACATCATTTTTTTCATATAGTTACTGTGATCAGGAATCAAGCCGGTTATCCACCTTTCTGCGAAAGGAAGCATGTTGAATGCGCTAAATACAGGATCTCTTTTATCCTGCTTCGTTCCACTCATTATGTAAATGTTGCCTCCCGGGCCATTGTGAATCATGCCAATGCCGGTGGAAGCAAACGGTTCAATCGCAATAAGGCTTCCGGGGGTGATTGTTGCCCCGTTTCCATCGTCATAATTCGGGATGAAAATCCTTGAGTGCAAATCGAACCTGTTTATTCCATGCCCCCCCAGATTCCTGATAGGCTTGAAGCCAAATGAGTTTATCCTGTCGCCGATTGCCTTTCCGATGCGGTTGATTGGCACATTGGGCCGCAGTACTCTCAGCGCTGCCTCAAGGGCTTCTCTGGACGAATCGATAAGAGTTGAGTATTCACCCTTTCCTCCTACCTCAATCGTTGCAGCATTGTCGGAGATGAAACCACCTACCTGTGCCCCAATGTCGACCTTGACAAGATCTCCCGTTTTGAATTTTTTCTTATCCAGTGGAGAGGGGGTATAGTGTGCTGCTTCATTATTGATTGACAGGTTGAGTGGGAATGAAGGCTGTGCACCTTCCTGCCTTATGAAATTTTCCGTCTTTTCGGCCACGTCCAGAAGCAATGCGCCCGGTTCAATCATTGTAAGCGCGAAATCCAGGGCTGCCTTTCCTAATTTACCGGCACTCAATATTCTGGTCTTGTCTGCTGCATCCATGATTTATGGTTATGGCATGTTCAAACAAAATCCTTTTTAATTTATTTTGTTAACCATTTTGTTTATTTAATATACTCACATGATAATCTATGGCAAAAAATGGAGAAAATGGAAGTGTGCTCATAACCGGAGGTACTTCCGGATTGGGAAGAGCATGTGTTGAAACGTTCCTGAAATCAGGATGGAGTGTAGCCACCTTTGGAAGGCGAATGGATTTAATATCAGAGCTAAGAGAAGTTTATTTCGGCTCATCCTTAATAGCGGAAGTGTGCGACTTGCGCGTATCAAATCACGTAGACAATGTTTTGGATCGGGTAAAGATGAAGTTTCAAAGGCTAGACGCAATAATCCTGAATGCAGGAGAACTAGGCAGAACACCCCTGGCTACTGTTGAACAGCTGGAACTGAACGATTTCAGAACAGTTTTTGAGACCAATTTCTTTGGAAATATATCCATAGTTCAAAAGATTATGAGGCTATTTCCAGGTGGGAAAGAGGTTTTTGTCCATATTACATCTGACACTGGTTTAAACCCTTACCCAAAGTGGGGGCCATATGGATCATCAAAGGCGGCCATGGATTTCCTCTTCAAGATCTTGCAATCGGAAAACATCAACAACCAAAGGAGATTCCTGTCTTTTGACCCGGGTGACATGAATACAGAAATGCACAGGAAAGCTCTGCCCGAGGACAAACCTGAAACATTAAAGGACCCGATGAAATCTGCGGCTGAACTGGAATCTTTGCTAAAGGAGATGATCTGAGATGGATTATGAGATGCTGTATGAAAGCTGGACTAAAACAGAAAACATGCCGCAGGAACTAATTGGCAGGGATAGGAGCGATGTCAAACTTGCGGTTGCAGAGAGACAAAACGGAAATATTTCTCTTTTCCCAAACTTTCGCTATATCTCAAGAATTTTTGAACCGGGAGATC
>JAKAUD010000092.1 GCA_021827885.1 Thermoplasmata archaeon
GGTGATTGAGAGTATTGCAACTATTGCCAGAGCAAGTAACTTCTTTTGCATCATTAAACCGTAAGAAGTCTATTCGTACTCGTAGATATATTTTTCCTGCACATCGATCGGTTTCAGATAAGCAAATGCACTGGAAAAAGATGAGGGAATGGGTGGAAGGCTGGATTTAGGGGTGAGTTCAAATTAGTAAAAATCATACAAATGGAGTCGTGAATGTGTGGCCCGTTCAATTCTAAAGAATAGCTGGATAGCATTATATAAAAGTCCATTATAGTAACACATGCAAGTATACAAACAGAAAGAATTGGAAAACGTCCTTAATGGGATGGCAAGCATATTAACGTATAAAGATCCAAAAAATAAAGAACGGGATGAGGTAAGGGAATTTCTGCAATGCGCTTATGGCCTTTTCAGCAGCTGGAAGGGAAAGCTAAATCCTCCTTTAACCAGAACTTACGACGCGGATAAATTCTGGCCACTTTTCGTGTACTTTTTAAAGGAATGTGAGAATGGAAGTTGGTCTCAGATGGCCAGGCATGAATCAAAAATTGAGAAATATAAAACGCAACTATTTTCTTCACTAGAGCAGTTGTTATCAGCAAGAGCGAACCTTAACAAGACTATCGGTATTATGGAAAGCGTCACGGAAAATTCAAGCCCAAAGAAAATAGCGGGGCTTACGCCTTTCATTCTTAGCGGGATCTTATTCGCTTCGGATGAGGACACTTTTATGATCCTTGACAATCCAGTCCTGGAATACTTCGATTTAAAGGATTACAGAGAAGCTTTATCAGAATATAGAAATATCATAGATATCTCAAGGAGCTACTCTAAGAAATTTAAATTGTCAATGTGGTACATAAACAAGGCTTATGGCATTCTTTCACATAACGGTGAACTTGCAGTGAAAAAGCTCTGTGGAAATTGCAGGTCAATAAAATCTAAAAACTTCGTTTATAGTTTTGGGTAAGGTCGTGCGGGCACTAGAATCTATTAAACCTCAATTTTCAATAAAAAGAGACCAACCGTTCATGCGATCCCCATCAGTGTCTGAAAACCCTACCCATGAAAACTGTGCCGTTTATTTATATACCCCCTACCCATGATTTTAATGTCCGAAAAGGAGTTCTTTGTTGGACAGGTGAACTGAATGCTATGAATGGAAACGAGAGAATGGGTTGAGGGGTGGATATGAGAACTTCTGAACCGAAATAAATACTTGAAACGTTCAGGTAATTACTGGAGCAAAATTTAATAATCCTACCAAGAATGAACATTTGCTATGCAAATAACAGAAATCTATGATAGTTTTCTTCAGGCTCTTTCAGACAAAAGCGAATCTATTGCTCCACTTCAGTTGACGGGCCGGCTTGAAGATTATCTCGTACACGAATTTATAGCTCATGTGTACAAGGAGACGCAGGGTGAACTCTTAGGACTATCCAATCTTGGTAATAGGGGTGAACAGAAATATGACGTTGCTTTTGTAAAAAACAACTCAATGGGCGAAAGAGAGATCGTAAGTGCATTTGAAGCAAAGTATATTAGGAATGCTCACAGACTTAGAGAAAAGGAGGATGCTACCGACGAGATCACCACAACTCTGAGGAGTCTCTCAAATCAACTTAAGGATATTATTCAAGCCGCACACGGAGATTGTTTAGTGGCCCGGGAAACAGTTGGAACTAATGTTTACGGGCTGGTTTTTGCCTCATGTCGAAAATCAAGCCCCGGGGACGGGTCAAAGAGGGATTTTTTCGATAAGAAGATATTAGGGAAAGCCAAAGAAATGGGATTCACGAGCTACGGTTCTAATGGTGGAGATCCTATTTTCAATCGGGTATATGAGGACGTCGAAGTACCTGCGGTCGGTCGCAAGTATTACCTTACTCTCAGAGTCGGGCTATGGCAGAGTAGTGTATCTGAAAATAGAATGCCATAACTGAAGCTTTCCCGCATAGCGAATGCAAGAAGTCTCTGACTCATTCCGCTAATTTGATGTTAACTTTTGTGGTAAAACTTAACACTACTTAAATATCATTGACCTGAATCAATGTGGCCGCTTGAAAAAAACCAATATAAAGCGTTAAGTTTTGATGGTAACTTAACAACTACTTTGAGATCCATCGTAGGATCTTCAGAAAAGTTTCAGGTGAGGACCCTCAGACCAGGTGAATTTGAAATCATAAGAGATTCCATGGATCCGGTTACCCGGAGAATAAGCACCTCCCTTCTCTTAACTGGTATGAGATATGCCGAATTACAGAGGTTCAGAGAGAACCCTGACTGGCTGGATGGAAAGTTCATTTATCTTCCCCGGGGATCAATGCTTAAGGTGAAGGCAAAGCAGGGGGAACGCTCAATCAGGCTGAGTGACATGGGCAAGACGATAATCGGGGACCTCTTTCAGGTTACTCATCCACTACCTGAACTTCCTGCATTTGACATGAAACTCAGAAGACTATCCGGGAGAATCCTAGATGGGACACCGGTGAACAACAAGACGTTGAGGAAGACGTGGGAATCCTGGCTTGTGTTCTATTACCCTGACAAGGCCCTGCAGATTGCGTTGAGCCAGGGTCATACCACAACAACACAGTATGAGCATTACCTCAACATTCCGTTTGAGGATGACGATAGGAGAGAGATGAGAAAGTGGGTTGAGGGGTGGTAGCAGCCCACAAAGATAGTAAATATTATCACAATGAAGTCATTTCAGATATTTCCTGTTGTCGTGTTCAAAGTCGTCGAGTTTTAGTTGCTTGTATAGATCATGATTAATCGTTTCTTTTGTGAGTCTCACGTCATTAACTCTCATTTCACTTATTCTTGCTTTGTTGTCTGCGACCATATATTTCAAAGCTCTAATGATTGGTAAAATTGCCTCTCGATTTTTCACGATCTCAGACTTAAGCTCATCGTACCCTATCCGGTTGTCTTTTTCACTGGCTTTATTCTTCAAAGAACGCATAAGATCGGTTGCAACGGCATAGATAAATCCACTAACGCCAATTACCATAGACAAGTCAAAAGAGCTTTTTCCCTTTTTCATGCTTAGAAGTTTTATTTCTCCTATCTTCCCATGATCAAACCCGCTTAAAACCGCACTCATGACCCATGTTCCGGCCAACACATTAGAGCTGACAACCTCGAGTTCGAGGTCTTCTTGACTGCTTAACAAGCTGGCGCGATTTCCTTCCATCGGCTAAATATAAAAATAGAGCTATTTAATTTATGCTTGCCCTCTCGTCAGACGCATATCTTTCAACTTTCAATCAAATTAGATAAACTGCGTCGGCACTTGCTAAAGAAGGTATTAAATCGATTCTATAGAATGTTAGGGCGACAATGTGGTCACCAGCTGGGAATGTCATAAAATACTCTTTGGTTGGAAGTTTGCGAAAACACAAATATGGAGCTACTGAATTGACAGGACTTCTCAATAAGAGAGATTCCGCAGATAACTCATTTTGGACGCAAAGCCGTCAACTATAAGAGTTCTTAAAGTTGACAGGAATTCCTGACCGGGGTTTTATATACTTTTTTCCAGTATTACGGGGGTAGGTTTAGTTGACAGGAAGAAAATGGAGAAATGGGTTGAAGGGTGGATATGGGATCAAATGCTTTTATTATCCTCTGAGCTCAGAAACCAGTGCTTCTTTTCTGGACCACAGGAAAGGCTTAATGTCATAGGTCTTCATGGCCATTATAAGGCTCTCATCAACACTGACGGCTTCATCATTGAGTATGCCGATTGATACCGTGTCATGGCCCCTGAGAGCCGCTACATCACTCCAGGACATTATGAAAAGAGAAATCCACTGCCTTATTGGCCTGCCTATTGCCTGCATCACAATATCACGGTGAGCTGACTGTATCAGGAAATGAAATGGCTGGTAGAGGCCACTTCTGCCGATCAGCCCAAACCCAGTGGAATACCGGATCTCATTCTTCTGCAGGAATTCCTCTACCTCTTCCTTGAAGACTGTCGAAACGGTCCTGGGGGTCAGGTAATACAGGTCATTAATAGCAAGAATTGCACGTATTATATTGTTCTTGGCAATTGGGAAATTTTCATAGGTAGTAACTACTGCGATCTCGGAATTATTCAACTTAGCACCATTCTGTCTGAGTATTGTTTCCACAAGTTCCTTTCTCCTCCCTCTCGAAACATCAATTCCGATTGTCTCAAGCTCTGAGATTGTGTCACCCCCATCGGAAAGAAGGATTTTTTTATCCTCGGTCTCTTTCAGGAAAAGCTGGATTGTATCGTTGTCCCGATCCAGAAAAGGAGTGGTAATTTCAACATAATCGGTTTCGTTTATCTTTTTAATCTCAACCCTGCTTCTGAGCCATTTCGCATATTCGTCAATCATCGAAGCGACAGTAGATACTTCCATCATAGACCTCCAGTCATAACTGGCTTATCAACTACATGGCACAGGTCCATAAAATGGTATGATAAACGGGTCAAAGGATAAAATAGGCTCGGATCAATGTCCAATGGGACAGACCAGCTGGTTCCCCACCCTTCAGCATAGTAATGGAGGTGATGCTCTCCGGTATCCTGCCCCTCGAGGCCTGAGAACATCGCCAGTGGTGCGCTCCCTTGGGGGTTGGTATGGTGTTTTCCTCCTATGCACATCCTCAGTAGCAGTACTCCTTTCTCATAGAGCTCAGCTGCCTGGACCTTGTTTCGTTTTATGATTGCATGATAGAAGTTCAGGGTGAATTCAATCGTACCATCCATTGACAGGAGAGGCACAACAGTATGGGTACCCGGGGAAGGAAACATGTATGACTGGTTCCCATTTCTCTTCTTTTCAATCTTTATTAGGTTATTCGCCTCATCTTGCGATAGTTCCATAATTCACTCTCCTTTCATAATGCTGCCACCTGACCTGATGCCCTCACAGGTCTGATATCTGTGTCTTACTTCTAATGCTCATTGGCTCACATTCTCACGTTATGGTTTCCGTAATTGTTGCAGTAGCCGTCTGTCCTGCAGAATCCGTTACAATGACTTCTATATTGTAGCTGCCTGCAGTATTGAAAATATTGTACATAGCTGGAGAACCACCTTCATAAACTCCATCAATGTACCAGCTGTAAGAAAATGAGGCAAGCCCATAGCTAGTGTCAGCAAGAAAGCTAACATCAGTTCCGGTCGGAGCGGTTTGTGGACTCGCAGATATGCTTACAGTTGGATCCTTTTCCACTTCAATAACAACGTAACTCGTAGAAGTCTCACCGAGCTTGTCCTTCAATGTAACATAGACATACTGCTGCCCGGACTGGTCAAAGGAATATGAAAAGTCCTGGGAAGTAGATATAACGTTTCCGTTCCAAGTCCATGAATATGAGTAAGGAGTCGTGCCATAATACGGAGAAGCGGAGAAGCTCACAGGAGAGCCAACGTCCGTATAGGTAGTATTTGAGGATGCAGTCACAAACGGGTCTGAATTTATAGTTGGATTAAGAACGTTGGAATTTACAGTATACCCAGCGGCATCCGTTACGGTAACATATACCCCTCCTATATCTGAATAGAGCTGCATAGTCGGGTCTGCACTTGAGC
>JAKAUD010000238.1 GCA_021827885.1 Thermoplasmata archaeon
AGAAAGTCGATCAGGGGCCGGTCCAAAGGAGAGTTCATTAGGGAGGTTTGGATAGCTATGTAGCAAGGGAAGGGCTGACTTGGAATTCTACATGCCTGCTCCCTCATAGAACTGGAACAGTATTATGTTAATATTATAAAAGAAAGACACATGGAGGTCTGCCCATGAGATCAAAGCATTCCGTGGAGGAGAAACTCGAGATAGTAATGGAATCGTTGACGGAGAGGGTATCAAGGTGAGATATGCAGGAGACATGGAATATGCCCAACATGGGTGGCGAAATGGAAGGAGCAGTTTATAGAGGGAGGTAGGAAAGGCCTGTCAGGTGGTAGACATCAGCAATCAAGTGAAGAGGAGATAGATGAACTTTCAGTACCAGGGACAGCGAAGGCAACTTCAAGACTGGAATATTTAAACCTTACAGAAGGTGCTTGGAGTAGATGTACTCGTAATATCGCTCTAATTCAAGGAATATCAACAAGAATCTTAAAGCCTAGAACTATCTTTTTGAGCCATTCCCGAATCGCTTCTTCAAACGGGTATATTTTCGGTCCCTTTCCTAACTCACGAAAATTACATATATCTAAGGACATAAATAATTGACTATGTTCAGATCAAACCTTCTGGTTCTTTAATACTCTGATACCCCCGTTTTCATTTTACTGAAGCTTTCTGGAGTTGTCGGTCCCAGCAGATATTCTTTCCCAATATTCCAGCATTCTTCGACCGGATTGAGTTCAGGAGAACACGCTGGAAACATCACTGGTATTATCCTCCTGCTTATCATAAGGAACTCTTCAGCCCCCTGACCTGTGCCAGGATGCACTATCTTAGAAGAGAACAAATTTCCCATACTTCCTCTAAAGCGCATTCAGAAAGGAGATGAATTCTTTTGACGTAATGCTCTCATAGGAACGGAAGATAGTTGTTCCATCAAGTGCAACAACACCGGAGAGAAACATCTTCTTGTGGGGCACTGTTGTTGTGACCCTTGGTTTGCTTCCCCTCTTTGCCCAGAACTTTCTGACTATGCTGTCGTAGACTAATATTGACTCATCCGTACAGAATTCAGTCATTCCCTTCCTGAGAGAGCCCAGTATCTCTGCTGATTTTTTTAAACTTCCCCCCTCGTCAAAGACAGAGCTCTTGTGTTTTTTCATTGTAGTTATTAGAGCGTAACCCCACTTCTGCACCAATCTTCTGATATGTCTCTGGGTGTACTTGATTCCGGATTTTTCTCTAACTATCGAGGATGTCTGGGATGATTTCCAATAATCCTTCCTGGATAGCTTCGTCTTGATCCCCTCCTCCTCAATCGCATCGATTTCTATATGTCTTCCAGGTCTCTTTATGGTCATCAGGCGTTCTACACCAAACTCATCATATCTCTTCTTCCAGTACATGGCCTCTGAGTGGGGACAAAAGAAAAGATCACCCACCTCGTATGACGATTTTCCAGACTTAGACTATAGTATCATGAGGAGTCTCTCTTTGACTTCTCCGTCCATCTCTGACCTGTAAATATCCCTCAGTCTCTCAACTTCCACTGTACCCGTGATCCATAATAAGATTGTAATACCTAAATATAGTCAATTATTATTGTCCGTCACTAGGTTTCTTCGCGACACCAAGTAACAGGTCAAGGTATTACGCTGGTTACCTCGAAAGCGAAGAGGCAACCCGGAACACAAAAAATTCGTTTAGATGGTTATTCTAATATAGACTCACTAAGTTTCTTGAGATAGGTTTCCCATCCATTACTTCTGGCTAACTCATAACAAGCAGTGGACATATCCCTAAATAGCTGCTCGTTCTCGAATATATTTAAGATCTTGTATGCGACCTCTGTTAAATTGGATTCATCCACTAAAAAACCCTGGCTTCCATCTTCAATTAGAGATGAAGCTCCAATTGACTTAGCTATAACAACAGGGCAACCATGTCCTATTGCCTCTAAGATTGCCTGACCGGTTCCGCTTTCATTAAACCCCAGCCTAACGAACACCCTAGTTCTATCGTACAAGTCTGAAAGTTCTTCCTCTGAAAGTTCTTTTCTAATAATAAGAGAATCGCTACAATTAGACTGCATAACGTCACTCTTAAACTGTGAGTACTCTTCTTCAGAATCCCAACGCCCTGCCATAACTAATACCATGTCAGGTGGAAGGAGCGTTCTTAGTTCAAGGTATGCATGTGGATTCCTGAATTTTGACCATTTTGAAACTACCGTTACAAACTCTCTTTTAACATCTCTTTCAGGGAAGACGTCTATCCCATAGTCTGCTACAATTCCTTTCTCATCTACCTTTATATGTTTCATAGTATTGCGCGCTATACTTTCCGATGTAAAAACAACTCTATGAGAATAATAAAATGCCAACCTAGCAACAACGTACGTAACAGAATTAATAAATTTCTGTCCAATACTCTTCTTGCTACTATTTTCCAAAAATAAAAAGGGGTTATCATGCAGTACCAGTATAATTTTGCTTCTGAACAGGAAATAGTATGGTAGAAACATCAACCAAGATAAAAGCTGGTGTGCAATTATTATGTCGGGCTTATGGGATCCTAAAAATCTAGCAAGTTTTAGGATATTGCTCGTTATGCCTTCTTGCATTGAAATAGTGAGTCCAGGGAAGAAGTAAGAAATATCCCTTCTCTTCCCATGTCCTTTCGGTTCATTGGAGCCAAGAAATATCATCCCCGCTTTACTTAGCTCATCAAAATATGCAAAATGCGAGCCTCCTTCTGATGTAACTAGAGTCACATTAAATTCATTGTCTCTGAAAAAATAATACTCCTTCAACATAACTTTTGGGAGACCACCTTTGGGTATGTTCCAAGAATAGATGATGATTTTTTCTTTGATTCCTAAATCCTGCCTCAATGAGTTGTTATAGAAAAATCTGTATTAAACATTTATTTAGAAACGCACTTTTCCATCATTTAATTGCAACATTTTTATAATGCACGTATATCTCTCTGAAATGAAGGTAGCTCTGGTAAGCGTCATCTACAATCATGGAAAAATTCTTGCGGAGATAGGGACACCTCTTTTACTGGCATTTGAAGAAATGAAAGAAGTTGAAAAGGTCGATGTCTATACACAGATGGAAAATGACGGAAATATTTTAGAAACTGACAGGATTACGATAATACCAGTCATTGATCCTGAAAGACCATTCACATATTTGAAATTCCTCAGGCTGATTACAAAATCAAAATACGACCGAATTGTAGTGAATTCTATGCCAACATCACAGGGGAGTAGAAACATATCTAATCTTCTTTATCTAGCTTTTCCCATAATTTGGTCTAAGATTTACGGGCTGAAGGTTTCTGTTTTGTATCACAACTCACCTTTCCTCAATGAAGTTGGAAAATTAGGCTATTCTGGCTTAAAGAATAGGTTTAAGTCTCTGATTATAAAGTCAATTGAGAAAAGGATGTATTTGTCATGTGATGTATATTTCCTGCTGAAGCTTTATGCTGAAAGGATAAAAAAAATAATTCCAAACGCAAGGGCTAATTGGATCAATGTGGGCGGTATTGCAGGTTTTACGGTTTTGTATTTAAACAAAAAACTGGATTCTGAGGTCATTGAGATAGTCCCATCTGGAAGAGAGATAACTATCCTCATTTATGGTTCTTGGGGACCGCAAAAAGATATATCGAAGGCGCTTGAGGCAGTCAAAATTGTAAAGGATTCAGGATTGATTGTTAAAGTCATTGTCGCTGGGGATCCAAATTTGCATTTTCCAAGTTATATTAGTTCCTTTGAAGAGACTTTGGCCAATTATAGAGAGGTTATAGACGAGAGAATAGGATATGTGAATGAAGTTGATCTTTATTCTATCTTTGAGCGTAGTGACTTAATCATTCTTCCCTATGTTGTTCCGGGTGGCTTTTCCGGGGTATTGTCCATATCAATGTTATTTGAGTTAAACGTAATTGTTCCTGAATTTGAGGAGTATAAAGAGGAAGCAGCTGGTTATAGAGGAGTCCACTTTATCTCGAAGAGTTTTAGCGTGGCTGAAATTGCTTCAAAAATTGAAGAAATACTTAGAAAGAATGACCAGGAAGAAGGGAGAGTCATAGCGCCTGCACTTCGGTTCAGACAGTTTATAGATGAAATTAAAAATTCAGGGATTTTAGGATAAGATTCCTGTCTGGGTGGAAGAGGGACTTGGTGAAGAATTTGGTGAAGAGCGGCAAAGTTCATAATAAACTATTAATAGATTCTATCTATTAAAAAGCAATAATGCAAGCATTTGCAACTGAAAATCTTATCATACCTTCAACGACAATTATCATTCCAGCGTACAACGAAGAAAAAAGAATAAGGATGGTCTTGGAAGAGATCACGTATTTTGTATATGTAAACAAACTGAACTGGGATGTTATAGTCTCTATAGATGGAAACGATAAAACCGAAGAAATAGTCAAAAGCTTTTCCAAGGACTATTCCTTCGTAAAATATGAGAGGGGAAGGGTCCGCAGTGGAAAGGGGTACGCGATAAAGAGAGTGGTAGACAAGTCTAAGGGAGAGTTTACTCTAATAGCGGATGCAGATGGTGCAGTAAGCCTTCGGGACATTCTTAATGGGCTTCCCTACTGTGGTACTTACGATGCTATTCTATTCGATAGATATTCTGCCGACGGAAATGCGATTCCGCTATACAGGAGAATCCCATCAAGAGGATTCAACATACTCGTTAGGGCGATGCTGGGACTTAAGGTCACGGACACCCAGTGTGGTTACAAACTTGTGAGGACAAGCATTATTAAGGAAGCATTTAAAAGGATCGGTATTACCAACGCATTTTTTGATGTTGCATTGATGTACCACATTCAAAAAATGGGCGGAAAGATAAAGGAAATTGAGGTAAAGTATTCTCACAGAGACGAGAGCAAGTTCAATATTTTAGCCTTAATACTTGGTCATGGAGTATCTCTATTCGCCTTTAGGATTAGACACTCAAGATTTTACAAGTACGTTCCAAAATGGGCAGTGGAACTCTATCTGAGAAAATTCAGGTGGATCTAGAATTCTTCTCAGCATGTTCTGAAATCTCCTTTATCATTCTTTTCGCACCATCCCTTATGTCATATCTTGTCTCAAATTTCAACTCCTCTTTAGTCTTGGTGATGTCTGCAAGCGTGAACATCTGATAACTTTTCAGGGGATTGGGTACATGTTCAGCTTCCCCTTGATAACCCATCTCTTCCTTCACTATATGGAAGATTGTATTGAAATCAGTTGTTTTGCCAGTGCCAACGTTATATGCTCCCCCAGGAGTCCCATTTTTTATTGCAAGCACAGATGCCCTGGCAGTATCCTCAACATATATGAAATCCCTCCTCTGCGTTCCGTCACCGAAAATTACCGGTTTCTTCCCGTTTCTTATAGAATCTATGAATTTCCAAATTACGCTCGAATAATCGCCCTTGCTGTTCTCTCCTATGCCATAGGTGTTGAAATATCTGAGAGATACTGTTTCCATGTCGTATTTGTTAAAGAGTCTAGCGGTCATCTCGTTTATCCTCTTTGTCATTGGGTAGAAGTTGG
>JAKAUD010000212.1 GCA_021827885.1 Thermoplasmata archaeon
TGCGAGAAATAGTAACCTTTTCGCTCGCTTTCATCCCCTATCTTGCGAAAGGGGAATTCCCGCTCACAAATGTTAAATTGCATTTTATTGTTGGCAAACTAAAGGGTTTAGACAATAAAGTAATCATCTAATTTTGAATGGGAGGTTTATATACTGTATTTAAATAACCAATAGATTTATATGAGCGAGAGAGAAAAGATCAATATAGAGAACATTGTTGCATCAACGTCACTTGCTGAGCATCTTGATTTGAGCCAGATAGCCATGGCACTTGAAGGATCAGAGTATGAACCGGAGCAGTTTCCCGGTTTAATATACAGGCTAACAGAACCAAAAACTGCAGTTCTTATATTCAGAAGCGGTAAGGTCAACTGTACAGGGGCAAAGAATCTTGCAAACGTTAAACTGACAATACAAACGATAATCAGCAGGCTTAAAAAGGCGGGAATTGAAGTTTATGACAATCCAGATATCGTGGTTCAAAACATCGTAGCGGTATACGATCTTGAGGCAGACCTGAATCTTACAGATATTGCCATGTCACTTGGGCTTGAAAACGTCGAGTATGAACCGGAGCAGTTTCCGGGTCTGGTTTACAGAGTCGAGGAACCCAAGGTAGTCCTGCTTCTTTTTGGCTCTGGAAAGGTTGTGTGTACAGGCGCCAAAGAAGAGAGCGAAATAGAACAGGCAGTTATCAAGGTAAAAAAAGAATTGCAGAAAGTTGGCCTAATCTAATTTTTCAAAAGCAGGCCAACAAATTCAATTTTTTATTAGATTTAATACTTGCGTAATTAATGCCGTGGCATACATCCCTCTTCCGAGGCTGAAATCCAGGCACTTTTCCCTGCATCCAAACTCCACTGGATAAAACCTGATGCTTCTAAAATTTCCCGAGGAAGAAAGTTCACCTTTGCCGTTTATCTTGAACATGGACCTTTCAACCTTAAATTCATTACATGTCTTCTCAACTATTTCACCGGGAATACCATTCTGGCGTGGAGTTTCAAATCCAACCAGCGGCATAACTGCAGAGACCTTTCCCTCAAGCGACAATTTAAAAATCTTATCAAAGTTGAATGAAGTAACTTCAATAAGGTCTCCTGATATGTTGAAATATCTATCTGTCTTCTGAACTAAATCTCCCTCAAATATTTGTGATCGTGATTCTGAATATTTACTCCTGGTTTCAAGCATGCGGTTAAACATCATGGATTGAAAGGAATGGACAAACATGATCTCAAGGGTTCTTGGCAATACATCCAGTGCATCTTCATACCTCCCTCCTGAATTAAGATGAGATATAATTGCCCTCTCAAAATTAAGAAATTCGGGATATTCATCCAGTGCCTTCTTGTAATCCCAATCGCGGGAGAGGTTTACCCTGTATTCTTCCGTGTCAAACTCAGGATCATAGAGGTATAGCTTAGCCGCCTGCTCAAAATTACCCCTCAAAAGCTGTTCGCCAACTTTATGTGTATTGCTGCGAGTGGTGCCAAACCTTTGCTCGCCGTACAAATTCCAGTAGCCGCCTTCTTTCGTGATAGAGTTATTTGCCATCTCGATAGTTTCATCACTGATCCCATCAAGCTTCAATTTGATCTTGAACCTATTTCCAGCCAGATCTCCCATTCTGAGCATTTTGTCTGTCTTGAAGACTTCAAGAACTTCGCAATCTGAAAGCTTTTCCAGCTGATTGGAATATGTGCCATTGATGCAAAAATACTGGGTAGTCACTGCCCTCTTATCCTTCGTTCCGGCGAACGTGATTCTTTTCCTGCTGATCTGGAGCATGCGTGCCAGGACAGATACAAAGCGGTTCGTGTCCCAGTTGGTTAACTTCACCTTGAGGATGGTATATTTCCCGTCATATTTTGTTTCAAAAGCCTCCGGTATTTCTTCAACAACGAAATCTTCGGCAGAATTTTTAATTAATCCCTGCAAATTCTGTGTCTTCATCAATTATAATTCCTTATAGTCCTGTACATATTATCTCTCTCTACAGGTATCATGCCTATTTCCTTAACACTCTCTATGATAATTTCTTTCCTGAGATTACCAACACTCTTGCCGGTAGCAGGGATGACCTTCTCATCATAAATTGTTCCGCCCCAGTCGTTTGCCCCATACAAAAGGGCCATTTGACCCATCTGAACGCCATTTGTTAGCCATGAGGATTGTATTATGGGTAAATGTTTATTGAAAACAATTCTCGATATTGCTATATTTTTCAGCACGTCAACCCCACCTGCCCTATACTTAACAATATTTTCCTTTTCAAGTTGCGTATTGCCGGGTTCAAAGTTCCATGGTGTAAAGGAAACAAACCCGTGATATTTCTTTTGCAGCTCCAGTATTGAAAGCAGGTGTTCCGCCTTATGCCTGCTCTCTTCCACATGACCAAACATCATGGTCGCGCTTGTCCTGATTCCCAATTTATGGGCTTCTTCCATTATGCTCAACCATTCTTTTCCACTTCCCAAGGGTCTTCTTAATATCTTTCTCACCTCATCAGAAAATATCTCGGCCCCTGCCCCTGGAATAGTTTCAAGTCCAGCTTTGCGTAATGTTTCAAGAAGTTCTGGGATTGTTATCTTTTCTTTCTTAGAAATAAATGAAAGTTCTGACGTGGATAGTCCGTGAATCCCAAGATCTGGAAATTTTTCATGAAGAGTCTGAAATAGGTTTACATAATAGTCAAGGGGCAAATCAGGATTAACTCCGCCCTGTATAAGCAACTGCTTGATCCCAAACGTGTCATAAAAATGTTTTACTCTCAATACCACGTCTTCCACATTCAGCATGTAGGCATCATCCTCTGATCCTGTCCTGTAAAATGCACAAAATTTGCACCTGACATTGCACACATTCGTATAATTCATAATCATGTTTGATACAAAACTGACCTGCTTTCCGGTAAGGCCATCGGTAATGGACCTTGCCATTCTTCCAAGGTCATTGATGTTTGCAGAATCATACATGAATACAATCTCATCGTACGATGGCGAATCACCGCGGTTTACTTTCTTCCATATGTCAGAAAGTATACCCTCATACTGGCTCATAACTTGGATATATCTAATCGTGTAATAACATTTTCTTGGAAATTTTTATTCATCAACATATGGCGGAAATCCCTTACCAAAGGACTATTTTAGGTCACATTTTATGACGGGAACCTCCAAATTCAAAAATTGGCAATTATTAACTATTAATCTGCAATTAAGCTCTCATGAATATCGGGTCATATGAATCTTCATACTGGTTTGATATAATTTCTTCAGGACACAGATTGGACTTCAATGAAGCCAGGGAAATAATTGAAGATATGACAGTACACGAAATCATGCATCTTGCTGATCAATTGACAGGTACACAGATAGGAGACACCGTGACCTACGCGGTTTCCTATAATATAAATTACAGCAACTACTGCACAGCAAGTTGTCCAATATGTGCTTTTTACGTCCCTGCTAAACTCAAGGGCAAGTCAAGCAAGGGGTATGAACTTTCTATAGAGGATGTAAGATCAGAGTTGAAAAAAGCGGAAAAGCTCAACCCAACTGAGATTCACATTGTTGGGGGATTTAATCCCTACCTACCGATAGAATACTATGAAAACGTTTTTCGCACTGTCAAGGAAAGTCTTCCGGAAGTGACACTAAAGGCTCTTACCATTCCGGAAATCGATTTTATTGCCCGTGAAACAGGAAATTCCATAAGGGAGGTTATAGAGAGGTTTCATGAGGCTGGAATGGATGCACACACCGGAGGCGGGGCTGAAATTTTCAATCCCGAGGTAAGAAAGCAAATTTCAACCCCGGAAAAGATATCCGGTGAAGACTGGCTTAAGGATGCTAAAATTATTCACTCTATGGGCATTCGGGGGAATTCAACAATGACTTATGGGCATGTGGAAAACTGGGATAATATCATTGACCATATGATAAAAATCAGAGAAAACCAGAAGGAGGTACCAGGATTTCTGTCCTTCATCCCGCTGAAATTCAGTATAGAAAACACCCCCCTAAAAAAAATGGGGAAGGTGAAGCACCCAGCTTCTGGCGAAAAGGATCTTAAGGTTGTTTCCATGGCGAGGATAATTATGGGTCAGGACATTAGAAACATCAGTGTTTACTGGGTTTCGGTTGGAAAGGGAATAGCACAGGTAGCCCTGAATGGAGGGGGCAACGATCTTGTTGGAACGGCAGTAAGTGAAAAAATCTTCGGTGCCACTGACAGAAGGGAATATACCACCATAGAAGAACTTAACAACATGGTTGAATCCATAGGAAAGATACCAGCTAGGAGAGATACTTTCTATAATATCGTCGGGAAGTTTGACAGATAATGATTGCATTAATTGATCTAGTTCATAGTTATCCTCTCTACCATGCTCTTTCAAGCACAGAAGAAATTTCACGGGGATCTCCGCAGAAAAACCTGAAACTTGTGCTTGATGGAAATGCGGAATGTGGCATGGTTTCACTTATTGACTATTTCAAGAACAGGGATTCGCTGAACTTAATAAGTGGACCCAATATTCACAGCCGCGGAAGAACCATATCCACCATAGTGGTTTCTCGTGGTGAAAGCCTTCATCATGGGTCAAGGATAGCTGTCACATCTCAAACCGAGACTACTTCATTTTATCTGGGACAGATATTGAAAATTGAATTTCCTCAATCTGAAATGATAAGGTGTTCCTATAATTCAGCAAAAGAACTCCTAGAAGAAGAACAATTCGCACTGGTTATCGGAGATGAAGCATTAAAAGCATACTCTGGGGATTATAGAATAATAATGGACATAGGTCTTCATTATTCGAGATTGACATCTTACTATCCGGTATATTCCGTGATGGTTTCCAGGGACAAGATCAGCGATGAAAGGATAGGAACAATAAACAACGCTTCTTTCAACTCATCTAAACATATTGAGGAATCTATTCTGGAAGGAGAGGAAAGAGGGTTTTCAAGAGAGCTCCTTGTTTCATATTATCGGGCGATTTCATATACCTATGATGATATCATTCGTAGAAGCATTGATTACACATACATGAATTACAAGAAAAGAATTCTTTAGATAAATTCAAATACGAATTTTAACTATATTTACAATGTATACAAAGAAAATCGAAAATATGGCTGAAGGAATAACTTTTGATGATGTTCTTGTAATTCCTTCCAGATCAAACATAGAGCCAAAGGAAACCGATATTAAATCGAGGTTTTCAAGGCACATTAACCTTAATACTCCTATATCAAGTGCACCCATGGACACTGTTACCGAGGCAGAAATGGCTGTGGCAATGTCAAGGTATGGTGGAATAGGAATTATTCACAGAAATATATCACGTAATGAGCAGGCCAGCCTTGTAAGGAAGGTTAAGCGCGAGGAATCTATCATTATTAGAAACGTGCATACAGTTGATCCGGCAACTCCAATAGAAGTTGTAAGAAATATAATGGAAACGAAGAAAATTAATGGTCTTCCGGTTGTTTCTGGAGAAAAGATTGTAGGAATTGTAACAAAGAGAGATTTAGAGTTTGCAACAAAAGCTATGATTACTGTTAGTGATGTGATGGTAAAAGATGTAATCTACGCAAGTGATAACATCACACTAGAAGAAGCAAGGGAGATTCTCTACAGGAACAGGATTGAAAAACTTCCCCTGGTTGACGAGAAAAAGAAGGTTGTCGGGCTTATTACGTCGAAAGATATCACAACAAGGCATAAGTTTCCAGAGGCTACAAGGGATGAAGAAGGTCAGTTAATGGTGGGTGCATCCGTTGGCCCATTTGACATTGATCGGGCAATGATGCTCGAAAAGGAAGGCGTTGACGTTATAGTTATAGATACGGCGCATGCCCACAATTCCAATGTCCTCGAAAGCATAAAGAAGATGAGAAAAGTGATCTCTGCCGACATAGTCGCCGGCAATATTGCAACTGGAGATGCTGCTGAAGACCTCATCTCGCTTGACATAGATGCATTAAGGGTTGGCATCGGTCCCGGTTCAATTTGCACAACAAGAGTAGTAGCGGGAATAGGAGTTCCCCAGATTACAGCAATATCCAGTGTAGCTTCGGTAGCACATAAAAGCAATATTCCTGTCATAGCAGACGGGGGAATAAGATTCTCAGGTGATATTGTTAAGGCAATAGCAGCAGGCGCGGATTCTGTCATGCTTGGATCTCTCCTAGCAGGGACAGAGGAAAGCCCCGGAAACGAAATAATTATAAATGGAAGGAAATACAAATCATACAGGGGAATGGGCTCTATCGGGGCAATGCAGAAGGGTTCAGACAGGTATGGGAAATTCTCCGGATCGAAATTTGTTGCAGAAGGCGTGGAAGGCGCCGTTCCATACAGGGGGAAGGTTGAGGAAGTCCTATTTCAACTCGTGGGAGGATTAAAATCAGGCATGGGTTATTCGGGTTCAAAAGATATTACTGAACTGAAGAATAAGACAAAATTCATAAGGGTAACAGCCAACGGGTTAAGGGAAAACCATCCACACGACGTCAGGATCATGACAGAACCTCCCAATTACCAAAATTTTTATCCTTGATAAAATAAAAATTCATTTCATATCAAAATGAAATTTAACTAATCAGTACATCAAGAGATATTACTATCAACATTTTATAACTAGAATAAAATTTGCATTTCATAAATTCGTTCATTCTATATCTGGCGAAAAGCGGGTATTGCCAATCCTAAATTTTAAGTTAAAAAACACACAATAGATCATCAAAACGCATGAGAAATGTTGACACATATTAATGTGCGTTTTTAAAGTCAAAGCTTAAATAATATACATATATCCATCGGAGATTTACAATGGATACTAAGAAAATATTGGTCATCGTAATGGCTTTGTTCATGGTTATGTCTGTTGGAGCAATTCTGAGTTTAAATCAGTCTTCAGGCTCCCACTCAGGCACACCATCACCATCGCCAAGTGTAACGGGTTCGTCAGTTCAGGGTCAGCAGCCGGTTAAGGCAACAGGTTCTGTGGCTACAGGGTCTTCATCGGCTCCTACTCAATCGCATAGAATGCAGATGTATAACCAGGTAGTTCAGTACTCAAAGGCACACGGAATAGCACTGTCTAATGTGTATATACCTAATTACTTATCACAGAGTCGCATAACCGGCGGCCACATAACACCTGGTTATTCAATCTCTCCTGCCCCAATGGGTATCGGAGATTATGGTCTAATGAATAAGAGTGGACAGATAGTAACCTATAATTACACTACACAGAGTTATGAGGCAGTTTTGAGCATGAATCAGTTGAACAACTTCTATCTTGCTGCAAACGATGCGCATACTGTCACTTTCCAGTTGAATGCTGTTCTTAACAATGTGGGTCTCTTTGGAACACCAAGCCAGATGTGGACACAGAACGTAATTCTATATTCTTCGAGGACCCACCAATTGACTTTTGAGGACAATGTCTGGAATTTCTCAAGTCCTGCAGTCTATCTGACAACAAACGCAATCAACTATTCAAGTGCAGCTCAAAACGGTAAAGGGGCAACTGGAGGAGGATTCCATTATGGATATTCGCAATCATTCAACATGTCATATCCTTTCACAGTTGATCTTTACCTTAACACGTCTGTTACTGCAACTGGAAACAGTGTAGTCTGGTATAACTATACCATAGTAAGTGGATACATAAACGCAAAAACAGGAGCCTCCAAGGGAAAAATTTCTGGAAATTATGATGAAGTTATTTTCAACTCAACATATGACCAACCCTCAACATATAGAGCACCACATCCGCATTACTTGGTTAGCGGAACGCAGTTTACACCAACAGGTTTCATACCATATGACGCAGAAATAATGATTGGAGGTCCAGGAGGAGGAAGCACAGCAGTTATAAATGGAATAAACGGTACAATGAACCTGATGTATTATAATAACACGACAGCTTCCCCAAGTTATAAGAATGTAAGAGCTGCTTATGATATCGGTTCAGAAACAGGGGAAACTTCGGTGGGCGTTGATGTCCACAATGCAGGAGCAACAGCTTATCTTAGCTCAGGTCCTGGTTTGGTTTATGGTCTATGGAACAATACATATAGCTGGTCAAAGAAGACAGTTACCACCTCAACTTCATCCAGCACTACGTACATGTTCCTGAACAACAACGTTACAATGATGAACCAAGGAATTTATGCATGGGCTCCACTCACAAAGGCAACATCCACATTCTACCTTCCTTCAAGCACGTACCTGTATGATGCCTTACAAAACTATCATGTTCCAATTATGGAGCAGGTACTAGGCTCATCAACCGATTTAACAACAATGACGTCAATGAAGTCAATGGGCATCTACACGCCAATAATAGTCACAAATAATAGTCAGCTTACGGCCTATGCATATAAAGGTACAGGCTCCGCGGCGAACCCATATGTAATAAATGCATCAAGCAGTACAGGGATGAATCCACTGTTTGGAGCCATTAATGATTATGAGTTCCCAACGTTCCCTGGTTTATTGATAACGAACACTTCAGACCATGTCATAGTAAATAACATGACAATGCCTGTAACATATACTGGCTTTAATGCGTTGTTAATAAACTACTATAATTCAGTATATGGATTTGTACAACCACTCTCAAATCAGATGCAGTTACAGATTTACAACTCTTCTAATGTAAGTGTCACCAACTCATCCAATGTAAATGTCTGGTTCAGCGGTGAGTTTTATCCATACTTCTATGATGGTGCATTTGAGATTTGGAACTCAACGAATATCCAAATTTACAACAACAGTTTCGTGTCATGGGGCTCATCAATAACCGTTTACAACCCGTCAAATGTAAGTGCTAATATAACAATATTCAACAATGAGTTCATGGGTGTATCAGTAACAAACGCATTTACACCTGCTCAAACGCAAGGAATAATTGGTGCTTCCTTTGACTTTGGCTCACAACAATTTGGCATACAGCTATTCAGCAGCCACAACCATGTTTACAGGAATGCATTCGTTACGCAAAACCCGGTTCAGAGTTACGACTTCAATATATATTGCGGAGATGTTCCAGTGGTTGCTTATAGCAATGATTCTTTCAATGCTACAAGCGCAATTGCAGCGTCAATGAATGGTTGGAACTTAACAGGACCGCTTGGGACTTTCACTTTAAGCTCTACAGATCTCGGAAACTATTGGTGGAATTACAACGGAATCGGTTCTTACAACGATTCTGGTGCAATCACAACTGGTAACGATTCTTCACCCATCGTGTTGCCAAGCGCAGGAAACGTAACTTTCAGTGCAGTATCTGGCGCTCTTGGGCAGTTTTCTGTTAGTATGAATGGATTGATCCAGAATGGAGCAGCAGGTAGTCCTGCAACATACATGGATATCCCTGCAGGAACTTACCAGTATTCGTATGAGTATGTAAATGCATTCAGTGAAACATCATGCACGCAAGGTGCCATAACTCTATCTCCAGGAACCACTAAGCCAGTGCAGGCAATATCAAGTTATGTCCACCTGTCTTTTGCAGAAACAGGTTTGCCAGCTGCGACAACATGGACAGTAAACGTTAATGGAGCGCCTCTAACTGGAAGCATAACAACTCTATCAACAGGAGTATTGCCTGGCTCATACACATACCAAGTAGGGGGAATCTCAGGTTACAATATTGCCAACGAAACAGGCACCATCAGTGTCTCGTCAAGCCAAACAGTGAATATTGTCTTCACACCAACGCCAACTGTAACATTGTATAAACTGACTTTCACAGAAACAGGCTTGACATCTGGAACTTCCTGGACAGTAAACGTTAACGGAGCAACCTTAACTGGAAAGACAGCAAGCCTGTCAACTCAGGTAACACCTGGCAACTACACTTACCAAGTTGCGGGTGTCTCAGGTTACAATATTGCAAACGAAACAGGCACTATCACTGTCTCGTCAGCCACCACAGTAAATAATATTGTTTTCACACCAATACCGGCACATTATACATTGACTTTCACAGAAACAGGCTTGACATCTGGAACTTCCTGGACAGTAAACGTTAACGGAGCAACCTTAACTGGAAAGACAGCAAGCCTGTCAACTCAGGTAACACCCGGCTCATACACATACCAAGTAGGGGGAATCTCAGGCTACACTACTGCTGACGAAACAGGCACCATCAGTGTATCGTCAAGCCAAACAGTGAATATTGCATTTACTTCTACAACTTATACATTGAATTTCACTGAAACAGGGTTGAACAGTGGCACATTATGGTCTGTAACAATCGGAGGAAAATCATACACAACAGATAACGCATCCCAGAATATCAGTTTACCAGCCGGAACATATTCATTCAGCACTGGTAATGTCAGTGGATATACCTCTTCGAGCGTATCTGGAAAAATAATCGTGAATGGCAATGCCCAGTTCAAAATAGTTTACACACCGGTACCCAGTGCGCCATCAAATACCTTCGCATATGAACTTCTTGCTGCAGGGTTAGCAGGAGGATTAATTGTTGGTGGCGGATTGTCAATGCTGTTTTTCAGAAAGAGGCCATAAATCAAATCTCTAAATAATTTTTTATTTTTTTTTTATAGACTTTTTCTTTATCCATTCTTTCTGTTTCTTATATATAATTGCAAGGACGAACTTTTGTTATACATAACGCAATGAGTGTTGTCGTATGTATGTTATCATTCCATACATCATAACATTCTGAAGGTTTTATTCTCTTTCACCCATAACGGGAATTGCTCACCCAAAAGTTTTATCATTTCGATCAGGCTCGGAAAATATTTGTTAGGCAATCTCAATCTTTTGAGGAGTTTCCACACCATCTATATGGAATTCAGTTGTGGGGAGTATGCCGGAAGGGAATCTAGAAACAGCAGTTCCTTGCATTCTTCCAGCCATGGTAGGAGCAGTTTTGCATGGTGGTACTTTGTGTTGTCAAGGATGATCTGCATCTTCTTCCTCTTTCTCCTCTTTATAAGAACCATTAGGAACTTTCGAATGTTACTGCCTTGAATCTACCTGCCCCATTTCAACGAATTCCCTGCCCTAACATTCACTGCACCAAACACACTGATACCCTTCATGGTTGGATACTGCAATACCGTTGGATCCTTGTCTTCAGGCGGTATCCACATGGCCAATCTGGTTCCATGCTGGTAGA
Source organism: Thermoplasmata archaeon (assembly GCA_021827885.1). The sequence goes on from JAKAUD010000212.1 coordinate 11,177, forward strand.
AACGGCACTCAAATAGTGACCTATGTCAGGGTCTTCTCTTTTTAGATCGAGGTTATGGAGAAATACAAGAATCTCTGGAGAATCGAAAGGCCATTCCGGACAATGAAGTCATTCCTGGAGATAGGGCCGGTAGGACATTTGAGGTCGGAACGCTTAAGATCACATGTGTTTGTGTGTGTGCTTTCCCTGCTTCTGTCAAGGTTCATGGAGAGGCATGATGTCAGGAGGGAAAGTGATGAACGTGCCGATCTGCACAGGAACATCATGGAACGCAGGAAAAGGATCGGGTCACTGCAGGTGAGGAAAGGAAAGGTAAAGATCATAGAATCCATTGCAGGTTCATTCCTGAGGTATATCCCATACAGGATTGAGAACAATACTGTTAAAACCAGTGCAAGGGACAATGCCATATCTGCTGCAGAGAACAGGATGGGAAGGTTCCTGTTAGTATACAAAGGTGAATACTCCGATTCCAGTTGTTTGAGTGTATACAGGCATAGGGATGCAATAGAGGAGGCTTTTCGTGTGCTCAAAACAGATCTGGATATATTCCCACTCAGGGATCACAAGGAATCCATTGTACGTGGATCTGTGTTTGTGTTCTTTTTATCGCTGCTCATAAGATCGGCACTTAGAAGGGGCATGGAATCTACCAAACTCAACGAGAAATACTCCATGGAGAGAATGTTCCTTGAGCTTGAGAAACTGCACATGATAGAGGATCAGAATGGTGACCTGAAAGAACTGGAGAGAACGAAAAAACAGAAAGATATCCTCAATCTCCTGAACTCGGTATCGTGGTGGTAAAAGTCTGGAGTTCAGGAAACTTCCGTTAAAAAATCTTTATATATATTAAATCTTTTAGAGTTTCATGGACTCTAAAAAGAAATTGGTCTTGGCAATAATGATTGCAATGATCATGGTGCTATCTTCACTGATAGCCGTGATGCCGCAGTCTAATAATGCTAGTGTTCAGGGAAATAGCGCAAAGAATGTAACTATGGCGGGTAGCTTTTCAAAATTAACAAGTACTCAGTTGCAGCCCATAGCTGAAAACTTTTCTGGGATATCCAAGGAGCTTTCCCACTATCATCTGCAAAACATGAATCCAAACAAACAGATGACTTTTATGGTGAATTTCCAGATCCCCGATAGTTCTGCTCTAACTCAATATATAACAGAAGAAGCTACACTTGGCTCACCATATTATCATAAATACTTGACTTATTCTGCGTTCCAGCCAGGCGGGCAGTTCGGAATTAGCAAGACTCTATATCAGAACACAATAGCGTATTATGCCCATTACGGTTTTGTTCCAATCAAGCAAACAGCTTTGGGAATAGAGTTTCAGGGGGTAGTCAGTCAGGTTAACACGGCTTTCAATACAAACATGGTCACATTTATGTATAAGAATCAGTCCATGTATACCAACAACAAGGCTTTGAATCTGCCATCGTTCCTCGCATCATCGGTTCTATCGATAGATGGGCTCACGAACCTTCTACAATATCAGCCCACACTTACATTGAGCCCACCAGTTTCAAGCTCCGTGGGATCAATGTCCGGCACTTCAATTCCAACATCATCAAGCCCAGCTTTGACGAACTACCTTTCGCACAGTCAGGTTCTTAACTATTCGAAGCACTCTTTTCTGTGGACTTCTATGGGAAGTCAGAAGCTCCAGTTTATGTTCCCCACAACTATGCCTGCCCTTTACAATGCTACAGGCTTGATAAACAAGGGATATAACGGAAAAGGAATAAATATTGCAATAGTTATGGAGGCAGGCTATAATCCATCCGATCTTTACACATATGCAAAGCAGGTATGGAATAACCCGATGCAGATTCTGAACCGTATAAAGGATATAACCGTGAACGGAGCAACACCTGCGAGTAACTCCACGCCTCTTAGTTACACAAATGGTGGAGCCGGCGAATTCTCACTTGATATAGAATATTCATCAACAATGGCACCGGGCGCACACATATATGCTGCTTACGGACCGGATCTCTCAACATTGTCATTGGATTTGGTTTACGCAGCTCTTGCATCAAATTCTACGCATTTTAACATAATCACAAACAGCTGGGGAGGAGATGAAGATATATGGTGGAATCTTTTCGGTCCAAGCTGGCAGAACGCCTTAACAATGACACAGAATTTTCAGGTGTTGACTTCAATGGGGTCATCGATCCTTGCATCGTCTGGTGATAATGCAGGAATTGATTCATATACCGGTTTCGTTGCACCAAGTTTCCCGGCTGATTCACCATATGTCACCTCAGTAGGTGGTGTTAGATCAGTTGCAGCAAACGGGACAAACGGTCCATTCCCAACATCTACCAATCAGTCAAACTTCACGTTAGCTCCATACACCTCAGGTTTTGCCAGCACTGGATTATTTTTCCCAGACATGACGATGAATGTCTCAAGTGCGACGGGATTGCAAACAGAATCTTACTGGTACACTGTAGGATCGGGAAATCCTAAGACAACTGCACCATATGCAGGAGGACAGTTTGGATTGAGCTACTGGAACGCACAACCTTACTGGCAACACGGTCCGGCAATACCTAATTCTGGAAGACTAAGTGCTGTGGACATAGCTGCAGAAGCTGATTTCAACGAATCAGAATACTTTGCCGGAGGGTGGGTATTCTTCTGGGGAGGAACAAGTTTCGCCTGTCCTACTACGGCAGGATTATTGGCAGATATCCTCAGTTATACAAACGCAACGACCTCAATCAATGAATTTCCTGGTGGAGCAAATCCATCCATCTTTGAAATAGGTAACTTTGCACAGAATCTCTCAAACCATGATCCGTTCTATACTGTAACCAATGGTAGCAATCCATATGCGCAGAACAACCTCAATCTCGGATGGCCAGGAAACATGTACTATCCAAATGAATTCAACACATCAATCGCATTTAATGGATCAACGACACCGCTGAAATACAACTACCTGACAGGATGGGGATCAATAAACGGGTACAACTTTGCACAGGATTTGAAAGAGATCTTTACATACACATCGGGACTTTCAAACTCAACACATCCATTTACCACCCTCTACTCCGGAAAAGAGTACAATTATAGCACGGCCGCCACAACAGTTAAGTTCATTCTGTACAACAACTTCGGAAGAATTACAGATGTATTCACAGTAACAGCATTAAGTGGAAAAGTTACTCTTAATACCAACGGAATGAACAATGGAACAATTGAAGCAATCGTTGGAGGAGAATACTTTTATGCATATGTCCATCATGTGATACCCGGAATTGGGCATCTTAATATTACACTGCTCACACCTAAGACAATCACAGGTGGGTTCTCTACCTTTAACCAGTTCTTATCTGATGTTAATCCAGCATACGAATTCTATCCTTTGGTAGGTCCTCTAATGCCCAATACTGCAGAGGTTCAGGTCACCCTTAACGGAACACCTGTTGCCAATGCTCAGGTACTCGCACAACAATCTGCATATGCTCCATTTGACAATCCGTATGCTCCGTTTGGTTTAACCACAAACAATAGGAGTATCGGGTTCACAAACATGACCGGAATTGCTTTTGTAGAAACATGGAATGTTGCAAATAATGTGACTTATTACATAAACGCAACATACCAGAATCAGACCGCTGGAACCCAGATGTATGTTATGCCACAGCTCAACGTTAACGCTTCAAGCAGCAAGTTCAGCGTCGCGCCAGGAAGCGGTGTGCTAATAGCACCGGCAGTAGTTGGAAACACAAATTACACCATGGAATTCAGGGCAGTCAATGTAACAGGAAAACCGGTGTCAGGAGCTTACGTTTCTATAGATTGCGAGCTGCCATATGGTAATTTTGGATTCATTCCAGTGACGAGCGTTGAGAAAACCAGCAAGAATGGTTACGTGAACCTCAGTATTACAAGTAACATAGCACCCGCAGAGTACTTTGTAGGCATAATGAATAGTTCTTTCAGTTCAATGTCATACAACGGGCAATCACTCATATCAAACACCAGTGAAATACCAATTATATTCCAAGCAAGCATAACAACCGGAATGGCTGAGGTAGTTGGAGCAACTTCACAGGGCGTACCATACGGAGGTCTGGTAGCCGATCAGAATAGTCAGATCTCTGCTGCTGTGGTATTACAAGGCATCATAAGTAAAACTGATTCTATAAACGGCACGATTAACACAGGGGTGTCATACTGGTTTAACAACATGGCTCCAAGCATTGCACCCATAGGGTACAACGTTACTGCAACCGATCCACAGAATATCGTAACGTTATCAGCATCAATGCCAAGTGGATTAACTGTAGGAATGAATACATTCAACATGAAATACAGTGATACTATGGGAGTTACATTTTATTCCACAACCCAATTCTACTATATGGGGGCACATACAACTGCTGCTGTAAACTTATCGGTCAGTTCTGGAACAACCGTTCCTGTAAACGGGTCTACATACTACTCCGGGCAGGTAACGCTTGGATTCTCAAATAACCTGCCAAGTGGATTTGGAGTTGCTACACTGAACATCGCAAATTCAAGCCTTGGTATAAGTGAGAACGTAAATGTTACGGATCTCTCATCTTATACTGTCAATTTTGCGAACCTTCCGGCAGCTCAGTATACGGTAACATATTCAGTAACGAACGGTTATGGACAGACAAACTCCACAACAGTAATGGTGAATACGGGATATTACACAGTGACATTCACAGAAACTGGCCTCAGTTCAGGAACAACATGGGGTGTTCATATCGGTGGCAAGAATTATACAACAACAAACACATCACTAACAGTAAATCTGCCTCTCGGAACCTATGCCTACTCGGTGATTGGAGTTTCTGGATACACATCTCCATCATCAAGTTCCGTAACTGGTTCCGGCTCAGTCCAATTAGCATACACTTCTATACCTGCTCCCGCAAATACGGTTTTAATAATCGTCTATATCATCGCTGGAGTAGTAGGTGGATTTGTTGTTGGAGCTGCAGCGATAACATATCTTAAACCTAAGAAACCGTAAACCAAAAATTTTTATTTTTTTAAAATTTTAATTTCATTTTTAACAACTTTTTATATTTTAATTTTTATTAGCTATTTTCCTGAAAACTCCTTCAAACACTTTTAACCGTTTCATATCCCTGAGAATTGCAGCGGGGTGAAATTGTGGAATAATAATCATCTGATTCCAAGAAATCTTCTGTCCGATCGCTTTTGTTATAGGGTCAAATCTGATCCCGCTGATATATGAGAGGGCCCCGAGTGAACTATTTCCAAGTGGGACAATGATATTTGGTTTAAGGAATTCAACCTCAAACTTGAGGTAGGCACTGCATGCAATCAAATTCGCTTTCTTCGGTTTTTGATTGTTATGCGGTCTGCACCTGACAGAATTTGTGATATAAACGTCTTTACTGTCAATACCCGATTCTTCCATGACTTTCCTGAGCAAAACTCCGCTTCTCCCGGAAAACGGAATCCCGTTCTCGTCCTCAGTTTTACCGGGAGCCTCTCCGATTATCATGATTTTGGGATTCTTTGGTCCATTGCCACAAACCGCATTTTTCCTCTTCAAGGAAAGATTGCATTTAATACAATTTTTTATGAGCGCATTCATCTCATCAATGTTACTGTACATCCTTTCCCCTCCGGGCTTTAAGAACTCCTGATGAGAAAAAGGTCCCCACCGAAATCAACGCCAACCCAACCATCGCCACTAATTCCAGCGATTGGTTTAGAATAATAAGGCTGAAAATTGTTGACAGGGCGGGCACAACAAAAAGGAGTGAAGAAACCCCTGCCACTGAATAATCCCTGTTGAGGTGTAGGAATGCAAAGTATGCAAATGCTGTTCCGGGTATTCCTATTAACGCTGCTATGAATAGAGACCACAATGTCGGATTAATGACCTCATCAAGTTGTCCTGACAGCATTACCAATATGAATGTTACCGGAAGGGCAAAAAGGAATTGGTAGAAATTTACGGTTTCCTTGCTCTCATTATTTATGAATTTCTTGAAGAACAGGGTCCCCAAGCTCCAGGAAAGTGCAGCCAGTAAAGCAATCACTGGGCCGGTAAATGAATGCACTCCAAGATTATAAGAAAATACTATTATCATCCCTGTGAATCCTAAAATAATACCTACGATAATGCCCATGTTAACCTTTTCCTGAAGAACAGATATTGATAAAACCGTTGAAATTATGGGGTAGGTATATATCAGGACGGATGTGAGCGGAGCAGACATGAAATTTTCTGAATAGAACCAGAGTTCCATGAATAATACCACATTAAAAAGAGATAGCACAATGACCTTTAGGGCAGTATTTCTGGAAATTTTCAGTTCAATGTTTTTCCAGAACAAAAGCAGTGAAAAGAGGGTCGCAAAAAGGACCCTGAAAAACAGGAGCACCGTGGGGCTTTCATATGAAAGCGCTATTTTGACCAGTGGGTAATTTAAAGCCCAGAATGATGACATCATGATGAATAGAATGGGGTCAATCCTCTTTGACAATACTGGTATATTAACAACAATTATAGAACCGTTGCCAAATTCTTGAAATCATTTAGCGACAATGATAAAAATATCAATATAAGAGAGAAATAGATTATCATGTAATGATAACTCCCAGGGCGTTCTCAGATAAATCTGCAGTGCTAGAATTCTTTCAGTCAAAGGGAATTCTGGTGTCTCCGGAAGCTCTGGAATCCATTATGAAGAAGGGCATGGGTTCCCTTGTTACACGCCTTCTATCGCCAGAAATAATTTCTTCTGGATATATAAGCGAGAATGACGTGATGAGACTTGTCCGGGGAGAAATTACAATTGACAATAATATAAAGGAGATCAATTTCGATGAAGTGAGAACGGGTAGTTCAATAAATGATTTCCAGAGCCTGTTCAGGAACAGGTATGAAAAATTAAAGCAAATAATAGTGACCAGCAGCAAGATTAGATCTGCATCCGACATCAAAACGGCAAAAAAAGTGGGCGGGACAGTCAAACTGGTCGGAATGGTTACGGACATAGCAGAAACAAGGAACGGCCATAAAAGGTTGATACTGGAAGACCTGGATGAAAGTATAGATGCCATAATAATGAAGGATAATCCGGTCAAGAAAGAACTGATACTCAACGATGAGGTTATCGGGGTAATAGGGTCGGTATCAAAAACGGGAAATAAACCTGCAATATTTGTTAAGGAGGTTATAAGACCCGACATCCCTGAAAGGGCGATACAGAGTAACGGAAAAGAGCCGGTATATGTGGCATCAATTTCAGACATCCATGTTGGGAGCAAAACGTTCCTGAAGGACGGTTTCAGGAAGATGATAAACTGGATTAAAGCCTCTGACGAGGATGTGCAGCGGTTGAAATACCTGGTTCTTTCTGGTGATGTCATTGATGGAATTGGGGTCTACCCAGGACAGGATCACGATCTTGAATACCTGAACCCCATGGATCAATACGCAATTTTATCCGATTATTTACGTGAAATCCCGGAAGATGTCCAGGTTTATGTAATGCCTGGAAATCACGATACCGTAAGGCTTGCTGAACCCCAGCCCCTATTTTCAAACGCCGTTAGAAACCTGTTTCCAAAGAACATAAATTTTCTGCCAAATCCGTATTCACTCCTTCTGGAAGGCAAGAGGGTAATGGTTTACCATGGCATGTCCCTGAATGATATGGTTGAACTTGTTCCTGGTGCTAATTTTGAATCCATTGGAATGGCGATAGAAGCTATCTTGCAGAGAAGGCACCTTTCACCGGTGTATGGAGGAAAAACTCCAATCATACCTTCCGGCACGGATTATCATGTCATAGAAGAAGTACCAGACATTTTCATAACAGGGCATATACATTCACACTATGTTGGCAATTATAAAGGGGTCAGGTATGTCAACTCATCGACATGGCAATCTCAGACGGATTATCAGAAAATGATGAATTTTGCGCCTGATCCATGCATAATGACAATGTTTGACCTAAACTCAGAGAGCGTTATCAATAAGAAATTTATTTAGTGCAGGCGTTACTCAAAGGGTTCTCAGAATTATCTCCTGAATCTCTCTCTTGAAGGTATCCATGATATCCTTCATCGCCTCATCCTTGATTGAGTCAGGAGCCGATACAAGTCCAATCTTGGCTGTTATTTTAGCCATCTTGGCTATGGAGTCATACTCCTTCACCTTTGATTCAAAGAATTCCATCATCATCTCAGCAAGGTCGCTCTTCAGCTTTGGATCATCATTTATCTTTTTTCGGATCATCTCCTTGACCAAGTCCTTGACTATATCGTGAATAGCATCCATGAACATGTCCTCTGAGGGCATTGCCTTGAGAAAACCCTTAATGTATCTGTCGATATCTTCCTGCATAGGTGTTTAATGATTTTGAATAGATAAAGATTGACATTGAAAAACCTTTATAATTCGGGCTATAATTTGAATTAGTATTATACGATGTTATATCGATGTCATATGGGTTTAACAGATTTGCTTGCGATAGAAAAAGTTGCAGGAAATATTGGCATATCCGCCGATGATTTAGAATCTTACGGAAGGTTCATGGCTAAAGTTGATTTCAGGAAGCTTGGCGGCGGGAACAGACAGGGTAAGCTGGTTTTGATCACTGCAATGACCCCTACAAAATATGGCGAAGGCAAAACAACGACCGTTATTGGGCTCTCACAGGCACTTCACAGTCTAGGAAAAAAAGTGTCAATTTCCATTCGTGAACCGTCAATGGGGCCTTGTTTTGGAGTGAAGGGAGGTGCAACAGGCGGCGGAATGGCCACTGTGGAACCATCAGACAGGATAAATCTCATGTTCACCGGAGATTTCCCGGCTGTAACAGCCGCACACAACCTGTTATCGGCACTTATAAACAACCATATGTTTCATGGAAACGCATTAAAGATCAACCCAGAAAAAATAGTTTTTCCCAGGACCATAGATATGAATGACCGATCATTGAGGAATATAATTGTTGGGGTATCACAAGGGGAAGGGGGGATACTGGCGCATGACAATTTCGTTATAACTCCCGCTTCAGAGATCATGGCAATATTGGGACTTTCTGAAAGTTATGATGACCTGAAATTACGCCTGTCAAGGATACTGGTTGCATATTCCTTTGACGGCAAACCTGTTTTTTCCAGTGATCTCAAAGCCGAAGGAGCAATGGCAGCCATACTTGCCGATGCCCTGAAACCCAACATCGTTCAGGCTAGAGGTGGAATTCCCGCCTTTATCCACACAGGACCCTTTGGAAACATTGCACATGGAACATCGAGCATCATTGCGGCAAGAGCTGCTCTTTCAACAAGTGATATTGTAATCACCGAGGCCGGTTTTGGTTCTGATCTTGGTGCAGAAAAGTTTATGAATTTAGTTTCTAGGGTTGGGAACCTCCCACTGAGTGCGGTAATAATAGTGGCAACAGTCCGGGCTATCAAACTGCACGGCGGATGTGAAGATATTGGAAAAGAAGATGTGATTGCCATTAGAAAAGGGTTCAGTAATCTTTTATTTCACGCCCGGAACATCAGGAAGTTCGGATTTGAACCGATAGTGGCGCTTAACAGATTCCCTGAAGACACAGATATTGAACTTTCTGAAATAGGGAAATTAATGAAGGAAAACAATCTCATTCATGCCATTTCCGATGTTTATAAAGAGGGTTCAAAGGGCGGGATGGAATTGGCACAGACGCTGCTCAAACACACCCCTGATCAACCAGTGAATGTGAATTATTCCTACAATCTCGAAGACACAATAAAGGAGAAGATAGATGCTATCGCGATGAAAGTGTACGGTGCGGAAAGAGTGGCATATACAAAAAAAGCTGAATCAAGCATAAAGAGAATAGAGAAGATAGGCTATGGAAAACTACCCATATGCATGGCAAAGACGCAATATTCTATTTCAGATGATCCCGCAAGGCTTAACGTACCAGAAAAGTTTACTGCTACGGTTACCTCTGTTTCACTTTCATCCGGTGCAGGATTCATTGTTGCCTACCTTGGTGATATCATGACGATGCCTGGATTGCCTAAAGAGCCTGCTTCAAACGATATAAACATTACTTCTGAGGGGGTAATTACGGGACTCTCTTGATAAAAATTTTGGGATTTATGTATCCTTTTCCGCGCTGCCATTCATCCGTACATGGATTCGGGAGTTTTCTTAGGGTTCACCGCGCTCTGTGATTCATTATATTCTTTTACAACCCTGTCAATTTCCTGGTGCAGCTGCATTACTGTCTTCTCAAGCAATGTCGTCTGGATCGATAGATCATATATGTCGTTCAGTGATTTCACAAGTGCCAGAACGGAATCAGGATCAGGGTATGTTGATGAAACCATTGTTAAGAGTGAAATAGCTGGAACTTTCGATATTATGCATTCATTCAGCAATGCCCCACCGATTCCAAAAATCACGGCAGATTCGGCATTTGGTATGCCTTTCTTGGACAGTTCTTTCAATCTTTCCACACCTGCAACAATGTAAGATTTTCTGTCGCCTGGTGGTTCCTGGGTCGGTACCCCATCAAGTATAGCTAATTCCTTTGGCTTAAATTTGCCTGTCCATTTGATCAGGGCCTCAGAGACATCATAGAGATTCTCTTCCTTGATAGGAATTTCACACTGAATGACCATAAGCTTGCCTTCCAATCCTGAATATATACGGAAAGGGTGCCTCAATTTCCCGCCAACAAACACCGCTACCGGAGGGATTAACTTTGATTTCAGGTGGGCAACCTGATGCATTCCCAGTTGGGATATAATGTAACTTGTGGCTATTATGCTGACCATTGTCTGCCCCACAAATCCACCTATAATTATGGGATTGTCAAAATTCACTTTGTCTATCTCTACTACCTCAGAAACGTTTTCTCTTTCCTCAGTTGCCATAATATGTCAGTGCATAAGGGGATAAAGTAATTTTTGGTGATAAGCAGGCAAGATTTATGTTCGTTTAGAAATCACCGTTGGTGAAATATAGTTCAATTCTTACAACAATTGCAATAATTGCACTTTCATTCAGCATGGTAGCAAACGTCCCACTGGCAAAACAACCAATGGCCGCCAGTTATAATTCCCCGTTTCAGGCAAAATCTGGAAACATCTCACTTTGCACAGTCAATTCAACCGCATGCAAGTTCAAGTTTACTTCGACAAATGGCAGCCTGCCTGTAAATGTAATGGCAGGAGATTATTTCAACGCATCATACCTGAAAGCCAATTTAACTGCATGCCACTTTTACGCATATAAATTGGCTTTCTCGTGGAACTTCGACATGGGTTATTCAACAACCAATATCCAAATTTTATTTACCGAAGGTTCACAAACTCTTCTTTCCATGACATTTGGCATGAAAAGTGAAAATGTTTTGCTGATTAATTCTGGAAAAACGTCAGAAACTATCAGTGAAGGCATAAAACAGAACACAAGATATAACCTGACAATCGGTTTCTCTCCAAACACTAGGGACGCATACATTTCAATAGGCCCCGCAGCCTCTGGTTATCTCAAAGTGCCCATAATGTTCAACGATTCTGCAGCATATAATTTGAATGGCAGCAACTCGATAGACTTTGGTGGAAACTATTATAATTTGACCCTCTATTCAATTCATGGAGTCAGCGGTTTATTTCCAGTCACGCAGCGCAATGAAAGAGTCATTTCACCTGAGAAAAATTATCTCTTTCCCGCTAACTCAGGAATATCTGGAAATATTGAACCTTATTACGACGGTGGCCTGAACACCGCAATTTTTCCAATGAACAACTCATTAATCAGTTTCCTGAATCTGGTGAACGGTTCATTCTGGCATGAATCTTTACCTGCAGTATTTGGCAAATTTTCCGGGTGGGTAAAATCTAAAAATATGTTATACATGCTTTTTGGCAACAAAAGTTCATCCGGGATTCTATCACTTAATCTGTCTAACCTGAACATCCGCTATTATTCTCAGATTATACCGTATGGAAATTCAATGTTATCCTATGTGAATCGAAACCTGTTGGTCTTTGGGAGTAATGGAACGCTCCTTGTATACCGCAATGATTCAGCAGGCTATTTTACAGAAAAAATTAAGATTTCACACGGTACGATAGCCTATGTGCATCCGGGGGAAAATACGACGTACTTTGCCGTAATAAACCTGAGCACTGACATAATCACTTCATGCTCAATAGATTCAGGGTTATCCGTAAAAGAGCTATCCCAGGTAAAAATTCTCAATTACAGTAAAATTAGCATAGTGAGTGTTCAGGGGCAAAACGGATACTTATCATCATTGATTGCTGGACAAAACGAGGGTCCGGATGGTTTATGGCTCAATTCAAACCTTCTTCTCAACGTGAACTCAACCTTTGAACATGCTGGAAACAGAACCATCTATTCAACAAGCAACTCCCTCTTTATCATGAATTCATCAGTTACAACACAAATTTACAGCGGTATAAATGAAATCAAATCATTCTCATATTTTGAGCCCACAAATATTTTTCTCGTTCTGAACAGAACTGAGATTGCAATTGGAAATATTTCCAACGGCAATTTATCAGGTGGGTTGAAGCCAATTATCTCTGTTCCCGCTAACGTGATAATAAACGGCACCTATAATTTCAGTTTCTCCGAGGATAGCCAGATGCAATTCAGGGCAGCATTACAGATATTAAACAGAACATTCACCTCAATAAACGATTCATATTTTGAATTAAACACTTCTCAATTTCCGAATGGAATTTATCCATACACATTGGCAGTTTACAGCCTCAATGGCTATTCCGACAATTTTTCAGGCTCGCTTACGATTGATAATGCAATTCCTTTGGTAAATATTTCCGCCGGAAATGTTTCAACGATTTATCCGGGAGAATATATTTCGGTTTCCGTTAAAGATATTGTTGGTGTGAAGTCGATCTCTTACAGATTCGCAAATCAAGCGTTTCAGGTAAACAATGCATCATTTTTAATAAGAGTTCCACGGTTGGGAAACATTTCATCAGTATTTTTAAATTATACAGTCTTTGACGATCTTGGGCGATCATTTAACTTCACGGTGCCTTATAAATATATAGCTGAAAATCATTCAAGATTCTCTTCATCCATGGGTAATGGGACTTATATCAGCACAGGTAATTTCAACCTCAGTTTTACGCCTCTTGCAAATGTATCATATTTCTTGATCAATATTTCTCGTGATGGATCCACGGTATTTTCAGAAATTACGGGCGAACCATGGGCAATGGTAAATAACATAGGGAATGGATTATTCGAACTGAATATTTCAGCATGCTATTCCACAGGAAACATAGTAAATTTGCAAAAGTCAAACTTCACAGTCATTTCGTATGCTCCCGGGATATCTTATAAGGAGACAAACGAAACCTTTTATTCATTCCATGGAAACTCATTAAACAATTCGATGAACCTGCAGCTCTCCTCAAACGTTTCATCAAACATATACATGAGAATATGCAATGGAACAGGTTTCCAAGTAATGGGAATCATTTACCACGACAGGTTGAATTTCACGCTGAACCGATCCAACTCAGAATTCTTTCATAATGGAATTTACCACATTTATGTTACAGCAACCTCATTTTCCGGGACAGTAGCAGAGTTTAATACCAGTTTTACTGTCAACAACACGCTTCCAGTGCTAACACTGAGCGACACATATTTTGTGAACAAATCAGCAATACCCGTCAATATTTCCCGAAGCTTGCGAGTCTCACTTTCTTCCAGCAGCAATGGACTATTTTTTTCAAATGATACGATCGAAATGAATGAAACAGGGACATATAGGTTCACGATTACCGTAACCAGTGAATCCCTGAATACGGCGACTTCGTCTTCTACAATCTACTATTATGTCGCAAAGCCGGTAATATTATTTCATGGGAATGTTTCTTCATATGACATGCATTCAAAATCTATTGACATCAATATCTCCGTTAAGGATAGGATCTCAATTTCCAGGTTATTTTACACTCTTGGTAATAAGAGCTTTGTAATTAAAAACAACAGTATGATTATAACGCCTGCTCAGGACGGAACATATAACCTATTAGTTTACGCGTATGATGCCTGCGGGAACTGGAATCATTCCTCAGCCATAAATGTCACGGATGAATATTTCCCAAAAGTGTTTTCCAGCAAAATCAATGGCATTGTCATCGGAAAATATCCATATCTTGCCGTATCAATGAAAGGATATGCGCTGTCAAAAGTGAATGTTACATGGTTTGTAAATAATAATAAGGAAGGAAACGGCACATCATTCAATAAAGCGTTGCCTTTGGGGGTTGATATCATCACTGTCCAGTTGAAATTTGGAAACCATACAGTATTGGACAGCTACAGAGCCATAAGCATTACTAACACGCCAATTCTTGTCCCGGTTATAATCATCGGCATTTTCTTTATGGTGACAGTGGCCAGGAGGGACAGAAGCAGAGACAGGATATCTGATTTCTTAAGGTCAATGGATCATTGCTCAATCAAGGACTTGAAGAAAAGATGCAGAAAACAGAACTTCTCATTCCGGCAGGCCAAGAAAGTTATACCGAAAATGATATCCTCTGGAGAACTGGCATATGGAAAAGATCTTGATGGGAGGAAATTTATAATAAAAAAATAGGGTGTCTGCCAGGATTAGCTTCTTCTGTTAAAGACGAAATACATAATGAATACTGAAGCTATAATGGCTATCAGCACAATATAATATTCTTCCTCAAGGGTTCCTGATTTATTTATAGGTTTGGACCACGAAAATCCTGGGTATGCACCTGCGTCAAGTGCTTGTATATTGGTGTATCCGGAAACCTTTGACGGCAAATTTTCAATTGACTTGAAAGCAATCGTGGCATTTTGCGTTGTAGGCGAACCACCCTGCTTTGCAAGGGCAGCGATAAACTCCAGGCCAAACGGATTCATTCCTGTGTATGTTATATCAAAGAATACCAGTGCCTGTGTCAGGTTATTAGCCCACGGGTAGGACACTATACTTGTATTATCAAGAACTGTACTTAAAATCTGGTTCCAATCATATCCATTTATTGTATAGTGCGTTGTGTTGGTGTAATACAACTGAACAGGAAGCGATGCCGGAGGTGGAGATATATTTGGGGCACTCGCATTCGAACTGAACGGAATAAGCAGGAGGAACAGAACAGCAACTATTGGGAACACGACAGCTTTCTTTTTGGCGATCATTTATGATATCTTGGGGTTAATATGAATTGGAATATAACAATTTTCCGATTGCAATGTTTTTAGAATGGAAATCGATTGTAAGCATGTCTCAGTGTTGTATGTATCCAATGCAGTAAAATCAAAGTTTCAAAAATTTATTTGTCAAAAAAAAGAAAAAAAATTTGTAATTGGTTCTTTGCCCTCAGATCAACGAAGACGTTGAGGACACCTGAACTGCACCAATCACAGGGTTAAATTGGCTGGTAGCTATCATCGAGGCCGGATTCAGCGTAAAATCAATCACCATGTTCGTTGTCGTATGGGATGATATCGTGAACGGATGAATAACAATGGCATATTGTGAAGCCATTGTCATTGTTGCATTCACTCCGCCAATTGTGGCGACGACCTTCGTTATGTCAAGCCTGATCTGGGTATACTTGCCTGCTGAAAGACTTAGCGAGCTGAGGAAAGACGGATTTGTCATATTGACGTTAAAGATGTTTATGGTTGTAGCTGTAAGATTGTAGTTATGCCATCCACTGCTGTTATTCCCTCCTGTAGAATGAACATCCACACCGGTAAACGTGATGAATACTGCCGACACTCCTGGACCCGCCGAATCCGCTACCGAAACATTGAGCTTCCCGCCCGTGTTGTAGCCAAACTCATAATACAGCAACCCGCCTGCGATCAATATCACTATTATGGCTGCTGCAATTATTTTCTTCGATTTCATAATTTGTTATAAGTATCATGTGATATTGATATTTTTGGTACAAACTCACCTCACAAAACTGGAAAGCGTTCAAATGTGCGAACATTCAGGATATCTTTGGATTGAGGGGTATTTTTATAGCGTTGAAAAGACAATAAATTAATCCATCGAAGGATTATCCAATGATGAGTAAAAAAATAGTCCTTGGGGTCACCGGTGCTTCAGGCAGCATCCTGGCATGGAGATTCATGGAGGCGGCTAGAGGCAATGAAATTCATCTTATAATTTCCAGGAATTCGGATCAGGTGATCGATTATGAAATGGGAAAGTCATCTTCAGATTTTGAAAAATTATCAACGTTCTCATACAGTGATTCTGATCTAGCTGCCAGAGTAAGTTCCGGCAGTTTCATGTTTGATGCGATGGTGGTAATGCCCTGCTCAATGAATACCCTTGCAAAGATTGCCGGTGGAATATCTGATTCGCTTATCACAAGGGCAGCCGCGGTTTGCCTTAAGGAAAGAAGAAGATTGATCCTTGTTCCAAGGGAGATGCCCCTGAGTGAAATCGCCCTTGAAAACATGCTGAAGTTGACAAGGGCTGGGGCAATAATTGCACCATCCATGCCTTCATTTTATACCCTTCCCAAGAACGTTGATGACTTGGTGAATTTTGTCGTATCAAGGATTCTGGATCTGTCAGGAATAGAGAATGATTTAATAAAGAGGTGGAAACAGGAAGGATAAATATCTCGCTGACCACATGGTTCTCAGGCTTGGAAAGTGGATGAGGATAATGGGAATGGATACGGAATATGCGAAAATAAATTTTGATGATGACATGATAAGAGCTTATTGCGATGAAACCGGAAGAGTGTTGATCACTCGGGATGTTCAACTGTCAAGGGCTCAAAAGAACTCAATACTTATCAGGTCCACTGAAATAAAGCTGCAGATAATGGAAATCACAAAATCCATCACGCCAAAAAAGAATGCATTCCTGACGATATGTACTGTCTGCAATACAACTCTGGAACCGTGTGATCCAGAAAGTTGTCTCGATCGGATACCACCAGACGTAATTGGTTCCAGGACCAGTATATGCAGAAATTGTGGGAGAATTTACTGGTGTGGTTCCCACACAGAGAATATGTTAAAGATTCTAGAAAACTGCGGTGTTTACAATTGAAGGCGAGAAATGTTCCCGAGGAACCTGGATGGAAAGAAATTCTCATAGAGAATGACAACGACCTCTGGTACATAAGGAGCATCATTTCAAACGGCGACCTTATACGGGCAACGGTAATGAGAAGGGAGGAGAAAAAGGGTGATATGGATCGCAGCAAAGAACAGAAGCGAACTCCCACCAGGGTGACCGTAAGGATTGATGAAACATTTTTTCAACCTTTTACCGGCAGGCTGAGGATAAGCGGCCAGATCACGGATGGAAACGCTGAATTGAGAGGATCTTTCCAGTCAATCAACATCTCCCCCATGGATGAGGTAGAGCTTTTCAAGGAAAACTGGTCTGATGCATCCGAGGGCATAATCAATGAGGCACAGCTTAAATGGGTTGGCAACAACATCCTGTTTGTTGTTCTCGATGATGAACAGTGTGATATCTTTACGGTAAAGGCATACGGCATAGAGAACCATGGAAGGATTTTTTCCGGGAAAAGCGGAAAGGGATATGAGCAGCAGAAATCACCATCCACTTACTATTCAGATATAGAAAAAACCATAAACTCATTTTCCGCGATTAAGGCCATAATAATTGCAGGCCCCGGCTTTGAAAGGGAGAACCTGCTTTCCTATCTTACGAAATCAGGGAAATTCTTCAGGCAGCAGCTCAGAT
>JAKAUD010000224.1 GCA_021827885.1 Thermoplasmata archaeon
GAACCTCGGGGTCTAGGAGATTCTCTTAGGTATGCAGAGAAATTTACAGGGGACGATCCATTCGTCGTTCTGCTTGGTGACACCATCTATTCCACCGAGGGCGAGCAAACAACTACAAGACAACTAATTGAAGCACACAGGAAATACGGGAAACAGATACTTTTGCTGGAGGATGTTCCAAAGCAAAAAATTAGGGACTATGGCATCATTGCTGGCTATAGGTTGGAAGGTCCAATTTGGCAGGTCAGTGACGTCGTGGAAAAACCGAGTCCAGAGGCAGCACCGAGTACCATGGGAATTACCGGTACATACGTTCTTCATTCAGAAATTTATGATATGCTGAGAAATCTTTCTCCGGGCAAAAACGGAGAATACCAATTGTCAGATGCACTCAGGTTACTAGCAAATAATAGCGGGTTACTGGGATACGAAATCAGTGGCGTCAGGTATGATATAGGCACCAAGGAACTCTGGGTGAAGACATTTTATGAGTTTGCAAGAAAAGATCCAAGGTTTGGGAACCTGTTAAAATAGAATCCACCTCAGAACGCATTAGCCACCCTAGAATACATTGCGTCCAAACTTCTGGAGAGTTGTTCAAGTGTAAATTCTTTTGCCCTTTCTTGCCCTTTCTTAGATAGAATTTCCCGGTTCTCCAAGGCTTCTTGCAGTCCCCTAGATATATCTTCCACGTTTTGAGGATCAACATAAATTACACAATCGCCCGCAACTTCCCTAAATATCTCAATGTCTGAAGCAACGACAGGGATCCCAACTTTGAGCGCTTCTGCAACAGGGTATCCAAATCCTTCTTCGAGGCTTGGAACCAACATTAGATCGCAGGCGTTATAGATACTGTTCAGAGTATCGCTGTCTAGATTACTGAAGTGGTACTGAGACCCGATGTCAGTTCCCACTCTTACAAAAGACGCCCAATTCTTAACTCTCTCCATAACTTTCTTCACAATTTCCAAGTTCTTTCTTATTTCCCCGATTGATACTGAAAGTATCAGGACTTTGTCTTCTGGGAGACCCAGCTTCCTTCGGGTCCCCATGCGATCATCCAGTCTTTGAAAGGCAGAAGAAATTTTGGGATATGTTACAAAAATCTCCCCTTCATACCCAAATTCCTTCATAGCGGACGCAATATGTTTACTGTTTACCGACAGAAAAGGAAGTTTCATTGCCTTTTGGTACATGATACGGACTATCCGCATTCTGTTGTTATACGTCGAAACCGATTCATCCGTTTTTCTGTACAATCCTTGCTTGAAAAGAGCGAGTGGGCTGTCATGGATTGTCACTACCGTTGGGAAGCCGTGGGCAAAGGCTGGACTTGCAAAAGGAGCTACCAAATGTACGACGAAATCGTAACTGGGAGAAACACCAAGAATGAATTTTCTTGCCTCTTTGAACGTAAACCTACTCAGCAATCCAGATAGGAAGAAATTTCTGTTGAGAGATGGTTTTATATCGATCCCTTCGTGGGGATTAACCCACCTGGGGGACTCATTCTTAATGTTCAACAGAGTAGATCTACCTGAATTGGCCTCTACCAAATCATGTGCATACTGGTATAGCGAAGTTGGAGGAGGATACCTGTTAACAACCAGTGCATGCATGCCACGAGTCAGCGAGTCCGCGAATAAAAAGGTCTTCTAGTCTCTGCTGGAATCTAGCATGTTCACTAAGATAGCAAAATACTAATGCACCCGCGATTTTACAGCCTTGAAGTTTCCGAGATGCAGAGAGTATTGTTTGTGCGTGGAAGCAAAGCCCCTCCATGGGAATCCTCGGTGCTAAGGGAACTTCAGGGCTTTGGATACGATGCAAAATTCGTGGTTCCAGCCAAATCTACTTCCGTCGACAACGACTTGCAGATCTTTGGCACCGGTCTTAAAAGCAAGTCTTTTATTGAAAAGATGTTGAATAAATCCGGAGTGGCGAGGTTCCTAAACTATGGTTTGAATATTAAAACTGACGAGTTCATTTCACGATATTTTAATCCAAGAAAAATATTCAAAGAATCAGACATATTGCATCTGACCGATGACGTATATATTCCTGGAATACAGGCAATGAATTATTCGACAAGGGCAGTTATGACGGTATGGGAAAACATTCCTTACCACTATGGAATAGAATATGGACATCCAACCAGGCTCTATCGGGATACGGCCTTTAGAAAAGTGAAGATGTTCCTGCCTGTGACTCAAGAATCTGCCACCTACCTTAGGTCAACGGGGATTGCTGAAGAAAAAATTCGGGTAGTTCATCCAGGCATAGACGTGAACAAGTTCTCACAACCAAAAATGAAAACAGCTTTAGCTCAGGAAATGCGAAATATGGGAAAGTTTGTCATCCTTGGTGTTGCAAGGATAGAATACTTTAAGGGTCTTACTGTCGTAATGAGGGCACTGAATGAATTAGCTAAGACAGAAAAGGATTTTGTCTACGTTCATTTGGGCGGGGGCTCTCCAAAGTTTACATCTTATATAAAAAATTTAACCATAAGACTGGGGCTTGGGCAAAATGTTCGGTTTGCCGGGAATATTAGCTATGAAAACATACCTGACATTTACAATTCATGTGATGTCTTCGTTCTTCCAAGTCTTCCCACATTACTTTGGGAGGAGCAGTTTGGGTTTTCCGTGATTGAGGCTATGTCTGCAGGAAAGCCGGTTATTGTTGCCGATTTGCCTGCTTTGAGGGAAGTTGTGGGAGAAGGGTCGGGGTTGCTGTTCCCAACAGGAAATTATATTGAATTATCCAAAAAATTATCACAGCTAATGGGTGACCCGCAAAGTGCAAGACAGATGGGAAATAATGCTCGGGCAAGGGCATATTCCGAATTTAATTCAAGGAAAACAGCCAAGCAATATTCTGAAATCTATAGAACTCTTTGATTATCGGTTAGTTCCTCTCTATATTTTCGCTATCTATGATTCCAGAAACTTTGGTTTCAACTATTTTATGAAAGACCGCCTGTAGCTCGCCTATAACCTTAGAGCAATCATATCTCTTTGAAGAAACGACCGCTCCATTCACCAGATCGATGAATTCTCCAGACCTCCATTTAGAATAGACCTCTTTCAAGAACTGATTACATTCTTCAACGGAGTTACAAATATAGCCATTTATTCCATTGATTATATATTCAGAAGGTCCAGGAACTTTGAATGAAATTACTGGCGTTCCGCTTGCAAGGCTCTCTATACCTGTCAGCATGAACGCTTCAACTCGAGTTGGCGCAACTAGCACATGTGACTTGGCGATCATATCATTCTTTTCCTTCGCATTTACATAACCGAAGAAGTTCACCTCTTTACATTTTCCTAGCGTCTTTTTTAATTCAGTCTCAAAAATACCAGTGCCGACAATCTTAATGGAAATGTCCTCGCCGAGTGAAAGCGCATATTCCACTATTTTTGCCACTCTGTCAGCCCCCTTGTGGAAATTTAGCCGCCCCAGGAAAAGGATGGAAAATTTATCATATTTAATGGCCTGATGATAGTCATTAAGATAGATGCAGCTGGGTATCTTTATCAAATTCTTGAATCCTAATTTTGTTAAAGTTTCTAAATGCTCCGAGTTCTGAACGTGATTCCAGTTGTAGAAAGTGTCAAAGAAAAGGTTAAGCTTTTCGTAGAGTTTGATTAAGGTCGGGTGAGATAACTTTTTCCCATCAGGAGTGGTTTCGTAAAAGAATGGGTTGTGATGGCCTCTAATAGATTTCTTTCTGAAAAACCTTGCAAGCAGAACTATGACCGGATTCAAAAAGGTTGGGGGCTCCCACACGTATACCAGGTCGACCCTTTTTATGCTCTTTGCCAATATGATTATACCGGTTAAAGAATAATGGTTAAAGGGGTGCGAGCGATGAATTTCAATTACCTTGATCCCCTTGTTCCTTAGTTCACTGACAAAATCAGTTGTTTTTTGGCCATGGTCAGTTGATACTATTGTAACCTCATCCCGTTGATGAAAATAATTAGCATACCTATACACAGAAGTCTCAGTTCCGTAACCGCTGTTAATACTATTTTTGGTGATAAACAGGATTTTCAACGTAATATCATTTTACAGATTGCCAGGCTTTACAAATTACTTGTTATAAAGAGTCGTTCAGTGTGTGTAAATGGCAAACGAAAAGTATCCAGTTCTGGCAATCGAAAAATAGCCAGTCTATCATGCTGAACTCAGGTGCAGCGGATTGCTTGAACAGGAGGGTTGGTACATGATAAGGAGCATGAAGGACCAGGGACTTTCGATAAGTGAGATAGCAAGAAGACTGGGGATAAGCAGAACCACAGTCAGGATATATGAGGAGCTGAGGAAGAAAGGTTTCAAAGGATCATATTCCCTTGTCAAGCAGTACAGCAGGCCAATGCGTAACGACAGGAAGATCCTGGCAGTCTACAGGTACGAAACCGATCCCGGAAAACAGTCACAGGTCGATTTCGGGGAGTTCGGTTACATCGAGATCGATGGGAAAAGGAGGAAACTGTATGCGTTCAGCATGATCCTTGGATACTCAAGGATGAGATATGCTGAATTCACCACAGACATCAGCACACGCAACGTGATCCGCATGCACCTCAATGCTTTCAGGCATTTTGAGGGTCTTCTCAAAGCACTCAGAGATCAGAATGTGGAGAACTTCCAGACAAGGGTTGAGAAGCGTGATCTGTCAGAATACGAGGAGGTCATGTGATGGATCCATACGAAAGAGTGCATGAGAGCCTCATCACTTTAGGCCTGGACACAATGGAACACACCATTGACAATTATCTGGAGAATGCCAGGGATAAGGGCGTCGTTGAGATCTTGGACCACCTCCTCTCGGAAGAGGTGAAGAGCAAGAGATCAAAGAGATATGAAACGAAGCTGAAGTATGCCGGATTCCCATTCAGAAAGACAATGGAGGAGTTCGATTTCTCGTTCCAGAAATCGATCGACCGATCCGTCATGGACGATCTCATGACCCTGAGGTTCATGCACAACCGCGAAAACGTGGTGTTCCTTGGTCCCCCAGGCGTTGGTAAGACGCATCTCTCCGTCGCACTGGGAATGAGGGCACTCCAGTCCGACGTTTCAACGTATTACATATCTGCTGTCAAGTTGGTGCAGTCTCTCAGGAAGGAATACATGAGAGACAGGCTCAATATCCTTCTCCGCAGTTATTCAAGGTATTCTCTCATGATAGTGGATGAGATAGGTTATCTCCCGTTGAACCGGGAAGAGTCTAATCTCCTGTTCCAGCTCGTCTCGTACAGGTATGAGAAATCATCCACCATATTCACCTCAAACAAGTCTTTCTCCGAATGGGGTGAGGTCATGGGCGATCAGGTGATGGCCTCAGCCATCCTGGACAGGATACTGCACCACTGCACTGTCATTAACATAAAGGGTGAGTCTTACAGGCTCA